>JBKJRO010000093.1:0-3339 GCA_046594555.1 Solirubrobacteraceae bacterium | reverse complement strand
AAGGACACCCCGACCGAGGTCGTTCGTACGGCCGGTCTGGGCGCTCAGAACCTGACGACGCTGACGGCAGGTCCGGGCGGCGGCTACACGACGAACGCTGATGGTTCGCGCGTGTCGATCCCCGCCCTGGTGACGGTCAACAACGTCTCCGGCGACATTCTGATCGGCAAGAACCAGGGCTAGCAGGCGACGGGCCGGGCTCCCGCGAGCCCGGCCCGGACTTGCGCGCAGCGGCGGTTCCGTACGACGCGACGGGTACCGTTGCGCGCATGAGCGACACGCCCACGTCACCTGCTGCCCAGCCCTCCGACTACCGCCGCAGGCGCCTCGTCATCGCGGCCACTGCGGGCCTCGCGATCGTCGCCGCGCTCGTCCTGTGGCTGGCCCTGAAGGGCGATGACTCCAAGGACGCGACGTCCGCCGGCGAGCCCGCCCGCATCGTCACCAGCGCCGAGCTCAAGACCATCGCCAAGGGCCTGAGCTTCCCGCTCTACTGGGCCGGCCCGCTCAAGGGGGCGCGGATCGAGTACACCGCAGCCGCCAACGGGCGCTACTTCGTGCGCTACCTGACCGGTGGCGCGGCCGCCGGCGACCCGCGGCGCGCCTTCGTCACGGTCGGCACCTATCCGCAGGACGGGGCATACGACACCGTCGTGTCGGCCTCCAAAGTGCGGACGGCGACCAAGGCCAACACCAAGTCCGGGGCGCTGGTCGTCAATGACACGCGTCGTCCGTCGAGCGTCTACTTCGCGTTCCCCGGTGCCAAGTTCCAGGTCGAGGTCTACTCGCCGAGCCCGGCGCGCGCGCGCCGGCTCGTGCTCGACGGCACCGTACGCCGCGTGAACTGACCCGGACGTGCAGGCACTCGCCGCCTGGGTCGGCTTCCCGCTCGCCTTCGCGGCGCTCGTCTTCGGCTGGGGCCTCCTGGTCGAGGTCGCAGCCGGCCGTGAGCTTCCCGGCCCGCTGGTGCCGGGTGCCGGCTTCGGCGCGCTGATCGTCGCGCTGGCGCTGCCGGGATTCGTTGACGCGCTGGCGGGTACGGCGTTCTGGGTCGGCGTCGCCGGCGCGGTCGCCGGCTGGGTCCTGCGGGCGCTCGGCCATGGGCCGCGGGCGGGCTGGCCGCGGCCGGCGGGATGGTCACTGGCGGCTGCGGGAGGCGCGTTCCTGCTCTATCTCGCGCCGACGCTTTTCAGCGGGCATCCGGGCGTCGCCGGGTACATCCGCCTCGACGACAGCGCCACGTGGACGGTGATCGGCGACTACGTGCTCCGGCACGGCTACGACCTCGGCGGCCTGCCGCCGTCGACGAGCACCTCGGCGCTCACGGCCTACCTGCCCGGCCACTACCCCGTCGGCGGGTTCCTCCCGCTGGCCGCGACGGGCCGGCTGATCGGGACCGACCTCGCGTGGTGCTACTCGTCCTATCTGGCGTCCGTCGCGGCGCTCCTCGCCCTGGCGCTGTACGAGCTGACGCGGACCATGATCGCCTCCGCGCCCGCGCGAGCCGTCGCCGCGGTCCTGGCGGCGGCGTCGGGCCTGCTCTACGGCTACGTCGGCTGGGGCGGCGTCAAGGAGGTCGTGGCGGCCGCGCTGATCGCCATCCTCGCCGCACTGGCGCCGGGTGCGGTCGAGCTGCGGCCGGCCGACGGCGTGGTCCGCGCGCTGCGCGGGCTGCTGCCGCTGGGCATCGTCTGCGCGGCGACGCTGAGCGCCCTCAGCGTCGGCGCGGCAGCGTGGATCGTGGTTTTGCTGGCGCCGGCGTTCGTGGTCGCCGTCCGGCGCCTGGGACCGCTGGTGGCCGGCGGCATCGCGCTGGCGGTCGCCGCGGTCGCCGCAGCCGGGTCGCTGGTGGCGCTCGGCGGGGCGAGGTTCGGGACGGTGCTGACGACCAAGCCGACGGATCCGGGCGAGCTCCTGGGCAACCTGATCGAGCCGCTCAGTCCGCTGCAGGTGCTCGGGATCTGGCCCGCGGGCGACTTCCGGCTGCATCCGCAGGCCTCCGCTTCGACCACGGTCCTGCTGCTCGTGCTCGGCGCATGCATCGTCACCGGGATCGTCGTCGCCGCGCGGGCACGCGCATGGTGGGTGCTGGCCTACGGCATCGGCGCCGTCGTCGCCGCCGGCCTGATCTGCATCCCGAGCTCGCCCTGGGTCGACGCCAAGGCGCTCGCCGTCGCCTCGCCGGCACCGCTGCTGCTGGCGTTCGTCGGCATCGCGTCGCTGGAGCGGGAGCTGGGCCGTGCCGTGCCGCTGATCCTGGCGCTGCTCGTCGGCGGCGGCGTGCTGTGGACCGACGTGCGGGCCTACCACGACGCGACGATCACGCCGCATGCGCGCCACCAGGAACTGGCCGACATCGCCGAGCGCTTCTCCGCCGAGCGCCCGGCGCTGATGACGGAGTACGACCCGTGGGGCGCGCGCTGGTTCCTGCGCGGGATGCAGGGCGAGGGTGCATCGGAACTGCGCTATCGCGTCGTGCCGCTGCTCGACGGCAGCCAGACGCCGAAGACGACGACCGCCGACATCGACCGCTACCAGCTCGGCGGGCTCCTGGTGTACCGCGCGCTGGTCCTGCGGCGGGCCCCGTTCGCCAGCCGCCCGCCGTCCCCGTTCCGGCTGGCCCGGACCGGCCGCTACTACCAGGTCTGGGTGCGGGAGCAGGGGGCGCCGGCCGTCCTCGAGCACCTCCCGCTCGGCGCCGGGACGAGCACCGGAAGCCGCGCCACGTGCGCCGACACGCGCCGCCTGGCCCAGCTGGCCTCGCCCGGTGGGCGCCTGGTCGCGGCGCCCGCGCGCACCGCGCAGCTGGCCGCGCTGGATCGCGCGGCCCGGCCCGCGAGCTGGGAGGCCGCCGCCGGAGTCGAGGGTGCGGTCCTGCCGTTCGGAGCCGGCACCGCGAGGACGACCGTCACCGTCCCGCGCGCCGGCCGCTACGACGTCTGGCTCGGCGGCGCGGTCAAGTCGCGCACCACGGTCAGCGTTGACGGCACCCGCGTCGCGACGCTGCGCTCGGACCTGCAGTACGGGGGTCAGTGGCTGCCGGCCGGCGGGCTCGCGCTGAGCGCCGGTGAGCACGCGATCAGCGTCCGATCCGACGGCGGTGACCTCGCGCCCGCGAGTGGGAGCGGCGGTGGCGGCGAGCCGTTCGCGATCGGCCCGGTCGCGCTGTCGCCGGCGGGTGGTCCCGGCGCGCTGGTCAGCGTGCCGGCCTCGGAATCCCGTGCGCTCTGCCGCCGTCCGCTCGACTGGATCGAGGCCGTGCGCCCCTGATCGGCGCCGGCGCGATGCCCTACGCTGCGACCCGCATGGCGTCGGTCCCCAACAACCTCGGCGCGCTCG
>JBKJRO010000089.1:0-3337 GCA_046594555.1 Solirubrobacteraceae bacterium | reverse complement strand
CAGGAAGCCGGTCCCGAACAGCGCCTCCTCGCGGACCAGGACCGGCGGGATCACCGGCTCGAAGCCGTGCCCGCCGAGCACCTCGAGCACCCAGCGCACGAGCGCCAGCTCGAGCAGAACCAGGTCGCCGCGCAGGTAGGCGAAGCGTGCGCCCGACAGGTTCGCGCCGCGCTCCATGTCGATCATCGCGCCGGCGAGGTCCAGGTGGTCGCGGACCGGGTAGTCGCGGGGGGCGGGTGCCCCGACCTCGCGCAGCGGCGTGTCCTCCAGGGGCGCGTCCGGCTCGGCGAGGTTGGGCAGCTGAGCGAGCGCGGCGCGCAGGTCGCCGTCGATCGCGGCAACCTCCTCGTCGAGCGCCTTCGCGCGCCCCGCGACCTCGCGCATCGCGGCGATCGCCGCGTCGGCGCCGGTGCCGTCACGCTTGGCGGTGGCGATCGCGTCGTTGGCGGCGTTCTGCTCGGCGCGCAGCGTCTCCAGGGCCGGCAGGACCTCACGCCGGCGCGCGTCGAGTTCCAGGACGCGCTCGAGCAGCGCCGGGTCGTCGCCGCGGCGCACGAGCGACGCGCGAACCGCGTCGGGCTCGCGTCGCAGCAGCTTCAGGTCGAGCATCGGGCCGCGCCGCGGGGGCTACTGGCCGACGTTCGGCGGGAGGTTCGGGCACTTGACCGCCGGCCCGGTCGGCGACGCGACGCTCGGAGCCTTCTCGCCCGCGTACGTGGCGACGAAGGCGGCGACCTGCTCGGCCTCCTTGCCCACGACGATGTTCGCGGGCATGACCGCCCCCGAGTACCCGCCGTTCTGCAGTGCGTACAGGATGCTGTCGTAACAGACCTTGCGCACGTTCAGGTTCGGCCCGTCGACCTTCTCGCGGTCGGACACCTTGGTCGCCGACCCCTGCGCGCCCGCCGCGGCGAAGCTGTGACAGCCCGAGCAGCGCTCGGCGAAGAGCTTGGCGCCGGTCTGGACCGCGGCGCTCTGCCGGTCCACCGAGGACGAGACGCCCTGGGACGCGCAGGCGGTCAGCAGACCGCTGGCGGCGACGGCAAGGACGGCGAGGGCTGCGATCCGGCGCTTCATGGCGGCCAGGATCATACGAGACCGCCTCCGGGCACGGCCTCCGCCCTCGCCCGCGCGCCTGAAGGAGGGCGCCCGCGGACGCCGAAACCCACGCCAGGCAACCCGGCGTCGGCACGTACGACATCGCTTCGGTGACAGGCGCGATCGTCGCATGACACGGCGGCAACCGGCCGGCGCCGGGACGCCCGTACTACGGTGGGGGATGGGATGGACGAGGTCGTACAGCAGCGGTTCCGCGAGGTCATGGGCCAGTTCGCGACCGGCGTCGCCGTCGTCACCTGCACGGGACCGGACGGCCCCGCCGGCCTGACGACCAACGCCGTCACCTCCCTGTCGCTGGACCCGCTGCTGCTGCTGGTCTGCTTCGACAACGGCTCACGCACGCTGCCCGCCGTCCGCGCCGCCGGCCGCTTCGCCGTGAACATCCTGGCCGAGGGCGGGGAGGGGCTCGCGCGGACCTTCGCCTCCAAGCAGCTGCTCGGGCACGAGAAGTTCGAGGCGGTCACCCACACGGTCGACCACGGCGTGCCCGTCCTGGACGACGCGCTCGCCTGGATCGTCTGCGACCTGCGCGAGCTGCTGCCGGGCGGCGACCACACCGTCGGCATCGGCGCGGTGCACCAGATGGGCACCGGGCCGGATCCGCAGGCGCGCCCGCTGCTGTGGTTCCAGGGCGCGTACGCCGGGCTCGTCTAGACCGTCCCCAGAACCCGCAGCGCCAGGAACGCGATCACGAACCCGGCCAGCGCGAGGATCCCGATCTCGCGGCCGACGATCGCCAGGACGATCGAGCGTTGCCCGGCCTCGTCCAGCGCCTCCATCTCCCGCGCGGACTCCATCCCGCGCTGATCGAGGATCGTCTGCGCCGCCGCGAGCCGCAGCTGCTCGGCGAGGACGGACACGACGATCGGCAGGATGAGGTACAGGTAGACGAGCGAGCTCGGCGCGTCATACCCGCTGACGAGTGCGACGGCCGCGAGGGCGGCCAGCGCGCCGGCGGTGATCTGGCCCGCGCGGCAGAGCGGCCAGAACGCCCGCCCGGCCGCGCCGCCGGTCCCGCGCCACCACGCCCAGGACCCGACGCCGCCGGCGGCCAGGTTCACCGCGGCGCACACGATGGCCGCGATCTGCGCGGCGCCGGTCATTTCGAGCCCTTTGTCACGAAGTAGGTCGACCCCCCTGTTGGTGATACAACCCCGCCCGTGCTCAGCACGTACATCCCCGCGATCGTCTTTGTTCTCCTGGGCACGGTCATCGGCGTCGCGTTCACCCTGCTCAACGGTGTCCTCGGCACCGACCGGCCGAGCGAGCACAAGCTCGACCCCTATGAGTCCGGCATGCCGTCGGAGATCAAGCAGGGGTTCCGCTTCGGCATCAGCTTCTACCTGATCGCGATGCTCTTCCTCCTGTTCGACATCGAGGTCCTGTTCCTCTATCCGATCGCGGTGCAGCTTCGTGCCTACGGCACCTTCGCCATGGTGGAGACCGTCGTCTTCATCGTCCTCCTCTTCATCGCCTTCGTCTACGTCTGGCGCCGGGGCGCACTGACATGGAAGTGATCCGCGAGGGCGCCGGCGCGCCCGACGACTTCCGCGCGCGCCAGCTGCGCGCCCGCGACATGCTGCGCGGCGACCTCGCCGGCGCCGACCTGGACGCCTACGTCGAGGAGCGCGTGATGACCACGACGCTCGACAAGGCCGTCGACTGGGCGCGCGGCAACTCGCTGTTCCCGCTGACGTTCGGCCTGGCCTGCTGCGCCATCGAGATGATGTCGATCGTCGGCTCGCGCCTGGACATCGCGCGCTTCGGCTTCGAGGCCTTCCGCGCCTCGCCGCGCCAGGCGGACATGATGATCCTGTCGGGCCGCGTGTCGATCAAGATGGCGCCGGTCGTGCGCCGCATCTACGACCAGATGCTCGAGCCGAAGTGGGCGATCGCGATGGGCGCCTGCTCGTCCTCGATGGGCGTTTTCAACAACTACGCGATCGTGCCGGCCGACAAGTTCATGCCCGTCGACGTCCACGTGCCCGGCTGCCCGCCGCGGCCCGAGGCGCTCATGCACGGGATCCTCAAGCTGCGCAAGATGATCCAGGACGACCCCGACATGGGCTGGCGCGAGGGCTACGGCGCACGCGGCACCGAAGAGCGTGTTGCGAACGAAAACGAGCAGGCCCTGATCGAGGTCCTGCGCCCGGAGAACAGCGCCGGTGCCTGACGCGACGGGGCTCGAGCTCCTCGCCCAGGAGCTGACCGAGGCCGA
>JBKJRO010000112.1:0-14218 GCA_046594555.1 Solirubrobacteraceae bacterium | reverse complement strand
CGTGAAGTGGATCGGGTCGTAGACGCTCGTCCATTTGAACGACGCGTCGCGCTGGACGGTGCCGCCCTGGCGGTAGTTGCCGGCGTCGTCGTAACACGCGGCACCCGCGATCGTCTGGGAGTACGTCCCGCTCCCGGAAAAGGTGATCTTCACGGCGAGCAGCTGCTTGGCGACCGGCGGCGGGCGACGAGGGGCGGCGGCGATGGCCACCGGGGCCGCCAGCAGCACCGTGACGCATGCCACTGCGCTTCGAACGCTGAGCCTTGCCGTGTTCATGATGGTGCCTGCCCGCGCACGTGCGAAGGGGCGACCTGCGCATCTGACCACAAACGGGGCGAAGAACCAAGCGGTCGCGCAGAGCACGTTGGATCAAGCCGCTGTCAGCCCAGGGCTTCGGCGGCGCGATCCTGCGGCAGCGCTCCAGGACGCACGATCGACCACGAGCCGTCGTCCTCGTAGCCGCGCAGGTCGATGACCGTGCTCGCCAGGCCGGGAAGCTCCCCGCCGTCGAGGACCAGGTCGACCTCGCCGCGCAGCTCCTGCGGGACGTCCGCCAGCACCTGCGCCTCGGGGCCGCCGCTGAGGTTGGCGCTCGTCTGCAGGATCGGCCAGCGGACCGTCTCGAAGGCGGCGAGCGCCGGCGGCAGCGACGGCACGCGCAGGCCGAGCGTCGCGGAATCTGCGCCGCAGGCGAGCGGGAAGCGGCCCTCCGGGTTGGGCAGGAGCACGGTGACCGCGGCGGGCAGCAGTTCGTCGAGCGCTGCGGCGGTCCGCGGGCCCAGCTCGGGGACCGCCGCGAGCAGCAGGTCCAGCTGGAAGAACATGACCGCCGCGGGCGTCGTGCGCGGGCGGCGCTTCAGCGCGTAGACACGCTCGACGGCCTCACGGCTGGCGGGATCGCAGGCGAGTCCGTAGACCGTGTCGGACGGGAACACGGCGACGCCGCCAACGCTCATGCAGCGCTCGAAGGTCGCGGCCTGCTCGACGCTGATCGCGGGCTGGGTCATCGGCGGCCCACCACCACGCGCTCGATGCCGGCGAGGTCGCAGCGGGCCTCGACGTCGCCGAAGCCGGCCTCGCGCACGAGTGCCGCGACCGCATCGGCCTGTCCGGCGCCGTGCTCCAGCGCGACGAGCGTCGCGCCCGATGCCGCAGCCTGCGGGACCAGGCGGCGCAGCACGTCGAAGCCGTCATCGCCGGCGAAGAGCGCGCCCGCGGGCTCGTGGCGCACCACGTCGGGCGGCAGCGACGCGCGGTCGCGCTCGGCGACGTACGGCGGATTGGACATCACGGCGTCCAGCGGGCCGGTGATGCCGTCGAGCAGGTCGGCCTCGAGCAGCTCGACGTCGAGGCCCAATCGGTCGCGGTTGGCGCGCGCCACGGCCAGCGCGTCGGAGCTGATGTCGCTGCCGAGGACGACCAGGTCGGGCCGCTCGTGCTTCAGCGCGAGCGCGACGGCGCCGCTGCCGGTGCCGACATCGGCGACCCGTGCGCCGGGCGGCAGCTCCAGGCCGACCTCGACGAGCAGTTCGGTCTCCGGCCGCGGCACCAGCACACGCGAGTCGACGGCCAGGTCGATGTGGCGAAAGCCCTTGGTCCCGAGCAGGTAGGCGACCGGCTCGCGCATGACGGAGCGGCGCCGGACGAGCGCCTGGAACGCCTGGACCGCGTCGCCGGTGACCTCACGGCGCGGATCCATGATCAGGGCACCGCGGTCCACGCCCAGCGCGTGGGCCAGCAGCAGTTCGGCGTCCAGACGCGCGGTGTCGCTGCCCGAGGCGCCGATCGCCGTCACCGCGCCGTCGAGAGCGTCGCGGACCGTGACTCCGGCGAAGACCATCAGGTCTGCTGCGCAGCCTGGGCTTCGAGCCGGATGCGCTTCTCGTCGGCCTCGAGCGCGGCCGTGAACTCGTCCAGCTGCCCCTCGAGGACGGCATCGAGGTCATGCACGGTCACCTTGACGCGGTGGTCGGTGACGCGACGCTCGGGGAAGTTGTAGGTGCGGATCTTCTCGGCGCGATCGCCGGTGCCGACCTGGGCCTTGCGGTCCGCCGCCGACGCCGCGCGCTGCTCGGCGATCTCGCGCTCGTACAAGCGCGCGCGCAGGACGCGCAGCGCCTTCTCGCGGTTCTGCAGCTGGCTCTTCTCGTCCTGCATCGACACGACGATGCCCGTCGGCTTGTGCGTCATGCGCACGGCCGAGTCGGTCGTGTTGACGGACTGGCCGCCCGGCCCTGACGAGCGGTAGACGTCGATCTGCAGATCGGACTGGTGGACCTCGATCTCGACGTCCTCGGCCTCGGGGAGCACCGCGACCGTCGCGGTGCTGGTGTGGATCCGTCCCTGCGACTCGGTCACCGGCACGCGCTGGACGCGATGCGTCCCGCCCTCGTACTTGAACACGGAGTAGGCGCCGTCGCCCTTGATCGCGAAGGTGTACTTGCCCTCGCCGACCTCCATCGCCTCGGTCTTGAAGCCGCGGCGCTCGGCGTACTTCGTGAGCATGCGGTAGAGGTCGCCCGCCCACAGACCGGCCTCCTCGCCGCCCGCGCCGCCCTGGATCTCGACGATGACGTTCTTGTCGTCGTTGGGGTCCGTCTCGACCATCGCGAGGCGGATCTCCTCCTCCAGCTCCTCGATCCGCGCGCGGGCGGCGGCCAGCATCTCGCGGACCTCCGGATCCTCGTCCTCGTCGAGCAGCTCCTGCGCCCCGGCGGCGTCGTCGGTCGCGCGGCGCCACTGCTCGCCGAGCTTCGCGGCGGGCTCCAGACGGCGGTACTCGCGGCCGGCCTCGGCGTAGCGCAGGCGGTCGTTGATCACCGTCGGGTCGGTGATCTGGCGGGAGACCTCGGCGAACCGGGCTTCGATCTGTTCGACGAGTGACTCGATCACAGCATCGACGAGGGTACCCAGCCGCGGGGCGGCCGGCGCGATCGGCGAGACTGCGCCGATGATCGTCGACGCCTGGGCCCAGCACCCGACCGAGCGCTTCTTCCGTGAGCCGATGTTCGCCTCGCTGTGGCGCTGGGCCGGGCAGGAGCCGCCGGCGGGCGAGATCCCGATCGAGGTCACGATCGCCGCGATGGACGCCGCCGGCGTCGGCCACGCGACGCTCAGCGCCTGGCACGGGCCGCAGGGCTCGCTGATCTCCAACGACGAGGTCGCGGGCTGGGTCGCCGCCCACCCAACGCGGTTCAGCGGCCTGGCGTCCGTGGACCTGCGCGATCCGATGGGCGGGGTGCGCGAGCTGCGCCGCTGCGTCACCGACCTCGGCTTCAAGGGCCTGCGGATGCTGCCGTGGCTGTGGGAGCTGCCGCCGACCGACCGGCGCTTCTATCCCCTGTTCGCGGCCTGTGTCGAACTCGGCGTGCCGTTCTGCACGCAAGTCGGCCACACCGGGCCGCTGCGCACATCACAGACCGGGCGGCCGATCCCCTACATCGACGACATCGCGATCGACTTCCCCGAGCTGACGATCGTCTGCGGCCACATCGGCTACCCGTGGACCGAGGAGATGGTCGCCGTCGCGCGCAAGCACCGGAACGTCGTCATCGACACATCCGCGTACACGGTCCGCCGCTACCCGCCCGAGCTCGTCCGCTATCTCAAGGCCGACGGCGCGCGGAAGGTCCTGTTCGGCAGCAACCACCCGATGATCGCCCCGGCCAAGGCGCTCGAGGGCCTCGACGACCTCGGGCTGGATGCCGAGACGACCGAGGCCTTCCTGCACGGCAACGCCGAGCGGGTGTTCGGGCTGGCGCTGTAGGCGGCGGGCTTCGGCCGCGGGCGCAGGCTCGAACGGCAGGCACCAAGCGGGCCCGACCGACCGACGCTCGGCAACGGAACGCGCGCGCTTCGTGACGCGCCAGTGCCAGCCGGCCACCAGGAGGGTGCCGTCGGCGGGAGCGCGCGAGTTCACCTGGGACTTTCGTCCGGTATGCGGACGAAGACGCCCCACGACGAGCGCGAGGCCCGCATCGCCGAGATCGCCGCCGGGCAGCACGGAGTGATCACCACAGCACAGCTCGCGGCGCTGGGGTTCACGAGCCAGTCGATCGCGCGCCGCGCGGCCGCCGGCCGGCTGCATCGGATCCATCGCGGCGTCTACGCGGTGGGGCACACGGCGCTGACCGCGAGCGCGCGGCGGCTTGCGGCCGTCCTCGCGTTCGGGCGGTACGCCGTCGCGAGCCACCTGACGGCCGCCGCGATCTGGGAGATCCGGCAGACCTCGGCGGGGCTGATCCACGTGACGGCCGGCGGCGACGCGCGAAGCCGTCCTGGCATCCGCGTCCACCGCCGTGCGATCGACGACGGCGAGCGATCCCGGCGAGACGCGATTCCCGTCACGTCGCTCGCCCGCACGCTCGTGGACCTCGGCGATGTCGTTCCCGCCACCCAGGTCCGCAATGCCTTCGTCCGTGCCGAGCAGCTGCGACTGGTCGATGCGGACGCGATCGACGCGGCCCTTGTGCGCGCGGGACGAACGCGCGGCGCGGCGCGACTGCGCGAGGTGCTGCGCGTCTACGACCCCCGCTGGGAGCAGACGCGATCGACGCTCGAGCTGTCGTTTCTCGACCTCGCCAGCCGGTTCGCGCTCCCGGGGCCAGAGGTCAACGCCTGGATCGAGGACCGCTTCCTGGTCGATGCCCTCTGGCGCGAAGCGCGCGTGATCGTGGAAGTTGACGGCCGCCGCTTCCACCAGACGCCCAGCGCGCGCCGCGACGACGCGCGCCGCGATCGAGCTCTCGGCGCGCGCGGCTACCGCGTCGTCCGCGTCACCCACGCCGACATCGTCGAACGGCCCGCGCCGACCGCAGCGCGCATCGGTCGCGAGCTTGGCCGCGTGATGTGACCCCCCGGCGACGGTCCGCGGCTTGCGGCGCCCTCCCCCGACCGCCAAGATCTGCGGGCGATGACGCGCGACGAGGCGATCACCCTGGCGCAACTGCGCAACGCGACCGAGACGAGCGGCCGGTGGTTCGCCCGCTCCGCCGGCCGCGGATGGGAGATCGTGCACGTGGCACACCCGCTGGGCGCGCCGCTGCGCGCACGTGGATCGGCGCAGAGGCCGGCGCACGGGCCGGGCGCCGACCCGCAGCTCTCCCTACCGGGCGGCGTGCAGCCCTGGGCCGCCGGCGGGTGACAGCGAGCCTAGGCGGCGATCTCGACGCCGACGAGGTCCGAGGCCGAGGCATCCTCGGTCTCCAACACCCGCTCCATCGCCGCGATGGCGACGGCGAGCTGCATCAGGTCGGGCTCGCGGGTGGTGAGCTTCTGCAGCTGCAGACCGGGCCACATGACCCGTTGCACCCACCGCTTGCTGCGGTGCTTGCCGGCGAGCTTGATCAGCTCGAACGAGATGCCGGCGATCAGCGGCACGCCGACGATCCGCGACGTGATGAGTGCCCACCAGGGCAGCAGGCCGAGCGGTGAGAAGACGAAGATCGCGACGATCATGACGACGAGCAGGAAGCTCGTGCCACAGCGCGGATGCAGGCGCGAGAACCGCTGCGCGTTCTCCGGCGTCAGCTCGAGGTCGGCCTCGTAGCAGGAGATCGTCTTGTGCTCAGCGCCGTGGTACTCGAACACGCGGCGCAGATCGCGCATGCGCGAGATCAGCACGAGATAGGCGAGGAAGATCGCGGTGCGCAGGACGCCCTCGACGACCCAGAACAGCACGGCCGAGCCGAGCTGATCCTTGACGAGGTTCGTCAGCGTCACCGGCACGATGAAGAACAGGCCGACGGACAGCGCCAGCGAGAGGATGATCGTCAGCGTCCAGAGCCAGCCGGAGATCTCCTCCTCGTGGTCGGGCACCTGCGCGTTGGCGGCGATGCCGAGCGCCTTGAAGCCGATCGAGAGCGAGCCGCCGAGCGCGACCACGCCGCGGATGACGGGGAGGCGCAGCACCTTGTGGCGCTTCATCACCGAATCGATCGGGAACTGCTCGACGTGGATCGGGCCGCGCGGCGGATCGTCGAGGTCGGCTCGCTCACCCTGCTCGTCGAGCTGGTCGGGCGCCGGCTTGCGGACGGCGACGGCCCACGTGCCGATGCCGCGCATCATCACGCCCTCAAGCACGGCCTGGCCACCGACGGGAGCGTCCCGGGTGGCGACCCAGAACGTGTCGTCCGGAGCCACCGACGCCGGCTCGGGAGCGCGATCGGTCGTTGCCACGATGTGCGTCAGGCGCCGACGCCGTCGCGCTTTGCGGCGCGGCGGCGGAAGCGGTCGACGCGGCCGCCAGTGTCCACGAGCTTCTGCTTGCCCGTGTAGAACGGGTGGCAGTTCGAGCAGATCTCGACGTGGATCTCAGGATCCACGGAGCGGGTCGTGAACTCGTTGCCGCACGTGCAGCGCACGTGGGACTCGACGTAGGCGGGATGAATATCGGTCTTCATGGCCGGATCCAGTCTAGAGGGTGGCGTGCAGCCGGCGGAATGACGCCGTGGGCGCGGGCTGGCCGTCGGCCGTGTACGCCACGCAGCGGCGCTCGAGCAGGTTGTTGCGCTCGTCGATCTCGGCGAGTTCGTCCGAGGCGTCGACGCGGAACCGGACGATCGACCCGGTCGCGCAGCGCGGGGCCTGGAAGGTGACGACGATCGCGTCCTTCGGCCCGAGCGGGTCGATCCGCTGGGCGGGCTGGACGGTGCCGTTGACCTCGACCGTGACGTCCGACGACGCGGCGTTGCCCTTGCCCTTGTTGGCGACGGTGATGCGGTAGACGACGAGGTCGCTGCGGGTCGCGGGCACGATCGCCGGGGCCGTCGGCGCAAGGTCCGGACGTGTGTCCGGCTGCAGACACGGGCCGGTGACGCGCTTCGCGGTGCGCAAGACGGCGCCTTGGTCGTCGAGCCAGCGGAACCGGACGACGGCGCGGTAGGCGCCGCCGGGCGACAGGCCGGTGACCTTCTTCGTCACCACGAAGCCGGGACGCCCGGGCTGTGACTGCTCCCACTCGTCGAAGCTCGGGACGCCGGTGACGGGCAGCCACGGGCGGCCGCCGCCGCGCTGCTGCAGCTCGAACCGCATCGCCATGCGCGCCGCGGGCCCGCTGCCGGCGAGCGCCGGCATCGATGCGGCGAACGCGACGGGCTTGGCCGTCAGCCCGGGGACCGGGCAGCGCGTCAGATGCGCGCCCAGCCGCACCTTCGCGGCGGGCTTCGCCGTGCCGGCGGCGCCGGCGACGGGCGCCGAGCTGAGGGCGGCGGCGAGCGCCGCCGCAGTGAGCGGAAGGAGGATGCGGAGCTTCATGTCAGTCCCTGAACACATCGGCCGCCGAATCGTTGCGCACGTTTCGGCGGCCGCTGGACGACTTCGTGCAGGCCGGAGCGGTCAGGTGATCTGGTAGAGCGGCCCGTCGCCGCCCTCCGGGGTCGTCAGACGCCCGCCCTTGGCGGTGATCGCCCCGCACTGCACGCAGTTGGTGTAGTTGACGATCACGTCCACGTCGCCGGTCTCCGGGGCGTCGTCCGGGATCTCGTAGACGCCCGCCGGGCACATCCACTTCCACGTCTCGGCGATCTCGCGCGGGACGTGCTTCTGCACACGGATGTGGTTCGGCGCGTCGTCGCGGGTCGCGTTGCCGGTGATGAAAACGCTGCTGAGCTTGTCGAACGTGTACTTGCCATCCGGCTTGGGGTACTTCTGCTCCGTCTTCCCGATGAACATCGGCTTCTCGTCGTTGCGATGCCACGCCCAGCGCCCGCCGGGGAACTTCCCCTTCGTGGCGATCATCAGGTTCACCATCGGACCGCCCGCGATGAAGCCCTTCTGGAACGGCTGGCGCGTGTTGCGGACCTGGTACAGCTCCTTGCCGATGAGCGAGTCCTCGACGGCCTGCTCGTACGGCTCGAGGTTCGTCGAGCCGCCCTTCAGCGCCGCGTAGATCGATTCGGCGGCGAGGATCCCCGACTTGATGCAGTGGTGCACGCCCTTGAGCGCGACCGTGTCCACCATGCCCGCCGAGTCGCCGACCAGCAGCGCGCCCGGCATCGTCAGCTTCGGCATCGACCAGTAGCCGCCGGCCGGGAGTGCCTTGGCGCCCCAGGCGACGCGCTCGCCGCCCTCGAGGATCTTGCGGACCAGCGGATGCGTCTTGAACAGCTGGAGCAGGTCGTGGGCCGAGGTCGTGGCGTCGGCATACTCGAGGTCGATGACGAAGCCGATCGACACCAGGTCGTCGCCCGTCTTCTCGTCCTTCATCGGGTAGATCCAGGTGCCGCCGATCTGGCCGTACTTCGGCGCGATGCTCAGCGGCCACGGGCCGATGGTGTGGATCAGGCGGTCCAGCGGCTTGGCAACCTTCCAGACCTCCTTGACCCCGAGCTCCCAGACCTGGGGCTCGCGCCCCTCGGCCAGGTCGAACTCGCGGATCGCGGCGCCCGTCAGGTGGCCCCAGCAGCCCTCGGCGAGGACCGTGGCCTGCGCGACGACGTCGGCGCCGGGCTCGAAGTTGCCGAGCTCCTCGCCGTCGCGGCCGCGGCCCTTGTCGCCGGAGCGCACGCCGCGCACGACCCCGTCCTCGACCAGCAGCTGGGTGGCCGCGGTCTCGGTCAGGATGTACGCGCCGGCCTCCTCGGCCTGCTGGGCCTGGTAGCGGGCCAGCGCCGCCACCGAGATGACCTCGTTGCCGTGATTCTTGAACGGCGGCGGCGTCGGGATCCGCAGCGAGATCTTCGAGGAGGGCGTCATGTAGACCGCCTCCTTCTCGACCTCGCCGTAGGCGAAGCCCGCCGCGCGCCAGTCCTCCCGGCTCATGTCCGGGAAGAGCTCCAGCAGCGGCTCCGGGCGCATGACAGCGCCCGAGAGGTTGTGCCCGCCGCAGGTCTTGGCCTTCTCGATGACCGCCACCGGCACCTCGCCGAGGCGCTCGAGGAGATCGCCCCCGCCCGCCGCATCATCGGCGAGCAGCTGGAGCAGGCGGTTCGCGCACGCGAGGCCGGCGGTGCCGCCACCGACGATGGCGACGCCGACCTCGATGCGGTCGTCCTCGGCGTCCAGCTCGCGCTTGATGAACTCGTCGGGCGAGTCCACCGGCGGCGGGAACGCCGCCGGGACCGCCTTCCCGTTGCCGTTGGCGGACATCGCGCTAGCCCTTCTTGGCCTTCACGGCCTCGGTGAGCTTCGGCAGGATCTTGTTGAGATCGCCGATGACCCCGAGGTCGCAGAACTCGAAGATCGGCGCGTTCGAGTCCTTGTTGATCGCGACGATGTTCTCGGAGTTCTGCATGCCGACCTTGTGCTGGATCGCACCCGAGATGCCGACCGCGAGGTACAGCTTCGGCGCGACGGTCTTGCCCGTCTGGCCGATCTGGCCGGCGTACGGGAACCAGCCGGCGTCGACGACCGCGCGGGTCGCGGCGACGGCCGCGGTGTTGCCGAACGCGGCGGCGAGATCCTCGGCGAGCTGGAAGCCCTCCTTGGCGCCGAGGCCGCGGCCGCCGGCGATGAGGATCTGCGCGCCCTCGATGTCAACGTCCGCGCCGCGCTGCTCGCCGCGCTTGACCATCGTCGCGTGGGTGCTGAACGGCGAGTACTCGACGCTCAGGTCCTCGACCGGCGCGGGGCTGCCGCCGGCCTGGATCTCGAACGCGTTGAGGCGGCTGATGATGATGCCGACGTCGCTGCGGAACGAGATCTCGGAAATCGCGGAGTCACCCAGGATCGGGCGCTCGGCGACGAGCTTGCCGTCCTCGGGACGCACCGCGGTGACCTCCATGGCCACGCCGGCGCCGAGGCGCGCGGCCAGACCGGCACCGACCTCGAAGCCGAGCAGGCCGCCGCCGAAGAGCGCATAGCCGTAGCCGCCCTTGGCGATCGCGGCCGCCATCGCGTCGACGACCGGCTGAGCCAGGCCCTCGGGACCCTCGGCGCGCAGCACCTTCGCGGCGCCGTACGTGCCCGTGGACGCGGCCAGGTCATCGCTGACGCCGGCCCCGACCAGGATCGCGTGGCACTCGCCGCCGATCGCGGCCGCCAGCTTGGCGCCCTCGGAGATCGCGCCTTGGGAGTTCTTGTTGATCGCGCCGTCGTAGTGGAGCGCGTAGACCAGGATGTTCGCCATCTGGAATCAGTCCTTTCTGAAGCCCCGCGGGCCTAGATCAGCTTGCGTGCCTCGAGCCACGCAACGATCTTCTCGACGGTCTCGGCGGTGTCCTCGTCCTCGAAGATCTCGCCCGCCTCCTTCTTGGGGGGCTGCTTGGAGCCCGTCCACTGGGCGGCGGAGTTGTCGCCGCCGACCTTGCTCGTGTCGATGCCGGCGTCGCCGGCGGACTTCGTCTCGAGCGGCTTCTTCTTGGCACCCATGATCGCCTTGAGCGACGGGTACCGCGGCTCGTTGATGGCGTCGCCGACGGAAATGACGGCCGGGAGCTGGACGTTGACGGTGTCGTAGCCGTACTCGGCCTGACGCTCGGCGCGCAGGGCGCCGCCCTCGACGTCGATCTTGATGACCTGCGTGAGCGAGGGCATCTTCAGGTGGTCGGCCACGACGGCGCCGATCGTGTAGCACTCGCCGTCGTCGGACTGCTGACCGAGCAGGACGAGGTCCGGCGCCTCGGCGCGCAGCGTCTCGGCGAGCGCGTAGCCGGTGGCGGCGACGTCGGAGCCGGCGAGGCTCGCGTCGCTCAGGTGCACCGAGCGATCGGCGCCCAGGGCGACGGCCTTGTGGAGGGCGCGGACGGCCGTGTCGGGGCCCATCGTCACGGCGACGATCTCCTCGATCGGCAGCGCGCCGCTCTCCTTCAGCTGCATGGCAGCTTCGATGGCGTGGGTGTCGTAGGGATTGAGGGTCTTCTCGCCGCCGCGATCCATGCGCCCCGTAGACGGGTCGATGCGCTTCTGGACTGCGGCGTCCGGGACCTCTTTCACCAGGACGCAGATCTTCACTGGTCTCGAGCCTCCTCAGGCGGGACGGGCGACAGAGTGTAAACGGTTGACTGACGAGTCAATCGGGCGGTGGAACCACAGCGGCTCCTGCCCGGAGTACGGCGTGGGGCGGCCTAGCGGTTCTGCCGCTCGGTCACGTTGCCCCGGATGAAGTCGATGATCGCCTCAGTCGGCGCACCCGGCGTGAAGACCTCGGCGATGCCCTGGGCCTTCAGTTCGGGAATGTCGTCGGCGGGAATCGTCCCGCCGACGGTGATCAGCACATCGTCGACACCCTGTTCGGCGAGCAGCTGCACGATGCGTGGGACAAGCGTCATGTGCGCACCCGAGAGGATCGACAGCCCGACGGCGTCGGCGTCCTCCTGGATGACGGTCTCCACGATCTGCTCCGGCGTCTGATGCAGACCCGTGTAGATGACCTCCATGCCCGCATCACGCAGCGCGCGGGCGATGATCTTCGCGCCGCGATCGTGACCGTCCAGGCCAGGCTTGGCGACGACGACGCGGATCTTTCGCTGGGTGCTGGTCGCGGACATGAGGTCGTGCGCCTGCGGCGCACCGCTCATGGTATCCGGCAGGCGCGTCCCGGGGTCTTGCGGTGCGGCGCGCGCCTAGCGCACGCGCAGCTTGAGGACCATCCCCGGATGGATGGTGCAATCGAAGCGGTAGGAGCCCTTGCGGTAGGTGCGCGTCAGCGTCCGCGCGCGCTTGCGCGGCGTCGCGTAGGACGAGGGGATCTTCGGCCCGATGAGGTTGTGGGTCAGCTTGCCGGCGTACACGAAGGTCAGCGTCGCAGAGCCGCGCGTCGTGATCGACGCCGGGCGGAAGTATGAGTCCTTGAGCAGGATCCGGTAGCTGCCCGCCGCGTGCGCGCGGGGACCGTCGGCGGCCACGGGTGCGGCGACGGCGACGGCGAGGGATGACGCGGCCACGAGGATCGCGGCGAGCTGGCGCTTCATGTTCGGGGGCTCCTGTCTGGCTGCTGGTCCGGCGGTCCGATCCATCGGACGCCACCGCCATTGTGACGGGCGCGCGCGGCGGGCGCGCCGATCCTGCGTGGACTCAGAAGACCGGAGTCTCGGTGTAGTGGCCGAAGATCTCCTGCAGGGCGTCGATCATCTCGCCTTCGCTGGCGTGGGCGCGGGCGCAGTCGAGCAGAACGGGCATGACGTTGCGGCCGGGGGTCGCGGCGGCCTCCTTGAGCGCGCCCAGCTCGCGCTGCACGGCGGTGGTGTCGCGGCGGGCGCGGACGCCCTGCAGGCGCTCGATCTGCTGGCGCTCGAGCGCTGGGTCGATCTTCAGGATCGGCGTCTGATCATCGCCGCCGTCGGTGAAGGCATTGACGCCGACGACGATGCGCTCCCCGGCGTCGATGCGCTGCTGCAGCTCGTAGGAGGCGTCCGCGATCTCCCGCTGGGGGTAGTTCTGCTTGACGGCCTCGACCATGCCGCCGAGCTCGTCGATGCGGCGGAAGTAGTCATATGCCTCGGCTTCGATCCGGTCCGTCAGCGCCTCGACGAAGTAGCTGCCGCCGAGCGGGTCGATGGTGTTCGCGACGCCGGTCTCGTGCGCGATCACCTGCTGGGTGCGCAGCGCGATGCGCACGGCGTCCTCGGTCGGGAGCGCGAGTGCCTCGTCGTAGCTGTTGGTGTGCAGCGACTGCGTCCCGCCCAGCACGCCGGCGAGCGCCTCGATCGCGGTGCGGGTGATGTTGTTGAGCGGCTGCTGCGCGGTCAGGCTGACGCCGGCGGTCTGCGTGTGGAAGCGCATCAGCAGCGAGCGCTCGTTCTTGGCGCCGTAGGTCTCCTTCAGCTCACGCGCCCAGATGCGCCGCGCCGCGCGGTACTTGGCGATCTCCTCGAAGAAGTCGATCTGCGCGTTGAAGAAGAAGCTCAGCCGGCCGGCGAAGTCATCGACGTCCAAGCCGCGCTCGATCGCCTGCTCGACGTAGGTGAAGCCGTCCTTCAGCGTGAACGCGAGCTCCTGCGCGGCCGTCGATCCGGCCTCGCGGATGTGGTAGCCGCTGATGCTGACCGGATGCCAGCGCGGCATGTCGGTCGAGCACCACTCGATCATGTCGCCCAGCAGCCGCATCGCCGGGTCGATCGGGAAGCACCACTCCTTCTGCGCGATGTACTCCTTGAGGATGTCCGCCTGGATCGTCCCGCCGAGCCTGTCGGCCGGCACCCCGCTCTGCTCGGCCGCGACGACGTAGAACGCGAGCATGATCGCCGCCGGCGCGTTGATCGTCATCGAGACCGACACGGCGCCCAGGTCGATGCCCTGGAACAGCGTCTGCATGTCGTCGAGCGTGTCGACGGCGACGCCCTCGCGGCCGACCTCGCCGAGCGACTTCGGGCTGTCGGAGTCGTGACCCATCAGCGACGGCATGTCGAACGCCGTGCTCAGGCCGGTCTGCCCGTGCGCGAGCAGGTAGCGGAAGCGCTCGTTCGTCTCCGCGGCGCCGCCGAAGCCTGCGAACTGGCGCATCGTCCAGAGGCGCCCGCGATACATGTTCGGATACACGCCGCGCGTGTACGGGTACTGCCCCGGAAGCCCGATCGTCTCGGCGTCCGGCAGATCGGCAGCGGTGTACAACGAGTCGATCGGCACGCCGCTGAGCGTCGTAAACGACGCATCACGCTCGGCAGGCGCCGGCGGGACGGACTGGGGGCTGGTCGCCATGCGGCTGATCATACGTCCGCTCGTGACGCGGGCGTCAGGTTCCGCGTGGCGGGCCGGGTCCTCCCAATACGGAGGACCCGGCCCGCCGTCCTAGCGGAATTCGAGTGACGCGAACTGGAACGTCGGGTCGATCGTGCCGTTGCCGTTGGCGCCGGCGATCCGGAACAGGGCATCCGCCTTGGCGCCGGCCACGAGGTTCGTCGTCGTACCCGTGCGCAGCCCGGTGGCGTTGACCGTCACCGTCGGGCCCGCGTCGGTCCAGCTCGACCCGCCGTTGGTGGAGTACTGCAGTCGCAGCTCCGACGGCGTGCCGCCGCCGGCTCCGGCCACACCGAGGTACGCGGTGATCCGGCCGGTCGCGGCGCTCGAGAGGTTCAGGCTGCGACGCAGCGTCGTGTCCCCGAGGAACTCGGTGACGACCGCCGGCATGTTCGTCCACGTGATCGTGTTGCCGGTGCCGGTGTTCGCCAGGAAGTCGACGACGCCCGGAGTCGCGGGACCGGTCGGACCAGTCGCGCCGGCGGCGCCGCTCGTGCCTGCCGCGCCCGTCGCGCCGGCCGGACCAGCCACGCCGGTCGTGCCGTTCGTGCCGCTGGTCCCCGTGGCGCCCTGAGCACCGGTCGTGCCCTGCGGACCCTGCGGG
>JBKJRO010000084.1:0-7158 GCA_046594555.1 Solirubrobacteraceae bacterium | reverse complement strand
CTGCACCGACGACACGGAGATCAACATCCGCGTCTACGAGGACGCCGAGCGCCGCGCGATGCTCGTGAACATCGTCGACGTGCCGCCGCTGTGCAACTTCATCCTGCCGGCGATCGTCCGCACCGGGCCGCTGGCGATCGCGATCTCGACGGCCGGCGCGTCGCCGGCGCTGGCCAAGCGCATGAAGCGCGAGATCGGGGAGCTGTTCGGCGAGGAGTACGCGAGCCTGGCGATCATGCTCAACGAGACGCGCGGCTGGGCCAAGGGCACGCTCCCGACCTACCAGGACCGTAAGGCGTTCTTCGAGGAGATCGTCAACGGCGAGCCGGACCCGATCGCGCTGCTGCGCGCGGGCGACACGGACGCCGTGCGCGACCTGATCACGGCCGCGCAGCGGATTCACGCCCCGGCCTGATCCCCGCGGGTAGGCTCGCGGCCATGCGCCGCGCCGTCCTGCTCGCCGTCGCCTGCTCGTCCCTGCTGGCACTGCCCCAGGGCGCCGTGGCCGGGCCGAACGGATTCCGTTCCCCGTCGGGCAACATCGCCTGCGCGCAGGAGGGGACGCGCGTGCGCTGCGACATCCTGGCGACGACCAATGGCCGCCCGCCGCGGCCGGCCTCGTGCCGGTTCGACTGGGGCTTCGCCTACGCCACGCGGCAGGGCTGGCAGCGCGGGCGGCGGCTGTGCGTCAGCGACAGCGTCAACGACCCGCGGCTCCCGGTGCTCGCCTACGGGCGGCGCTGGCGGGCGGGCGGCGTGACGTGCCACAGCCGGACGGCGGGCGTGACCTGCGCCAACCGCGGCGGGCACGGCTTCTTCCTGTCCAAGGCGCGCCAGCGGCTCTTCTAGCCGGGTACGCTCGCGCGGTGGCCGAGCTGACGCATCTGGACGACGAGGGGGCGGCGCGGATGGTGGACGTCGCCGCCAAGCCCGTGACCGATCGCAGCGCGGTCGCCCGCGCCGTCGTGCGGATGACCCCGCAGACCGCCGCGACCGTCGCCGCGGGGAACGCGCCGAAGGGCGACGTGCTCGGCGTCGCGCGGATCGCCGGCATCCAGGCCGCCAAGCGCACGGGGGACCTGATCCCGCTGTGCCATCCGATCGGGCTCGACCACGTCGACGTCGACGGCGTGATCGACGCCGCGGCGGGGACGGTCACGCTGACGGCCACGACGCGCGTCAGCGCACGCACCGGGGTCGAGATGGAGGCGATGACGGCGGCCGCGATCGCGGCGCTGACCGTCTACGACATGGTCAAGGGCCTGGACAAGGGCGTGTCGGTCGAGCGCGTGGAACTGCTGGAGAAGTCCGGCGGTCGCTCGGGCGACTGGGTCCGCAGCAGCAGCTAGGCGACGGCGAGCGCGACGGCGAACGGCGCACTTCGCGAGTCATCCCCGGGCGTCTTCGGCACGTTTGCGCCCCTGCGTGGTTCGCGCTTCCCCGCAGACCGGCGCAGCGCCCGGCACGGCGAGGCCCTAGCGTTGCGCGCGATGCGCGCAGTCGTCCTGACCCTCTCCACCACCCTCGCCGCGGGCGCGGGCACCGATGCGTCCGGGCCGCTGCTGGCGCACCACGCGACGCAGGCGGGCTGCACGGTCGAGAGCGTCGAGGTGCTGCCGGACGACCGCGAGGCGATCGCGGCCCGGCTGCGCGACCTCGTCGCCGACGGCGTGACCTTCGTCTTCACCACCGGCGGCACCGGCCTGACTGCGGATGACGTGACGCCCGAGGCCACCCGCGACGTCATCGAGCGCGAGGCGCCCGCCTTCCAGCAGGCGATGCTGATCGAAGGGCTGCGCCACCAGCCGCTCGCGCTCCTCTCGCGCGGGGTCAGCGGGATCGCCGGGCGTACGCTGATCGTCAACTTCCCGGGCAACCCGAAGGCGATCGATCAGGTCTTCGGCGTGATCGCGCCCGCCCTGCGCCACGCGGCGGCGACGCTCGTGCGGGAGGGCTCGCGTGACGGGCACGGCTGACCCGGCGATCGTGCTCGACGGGCTCGGCCGCCGCTACGGCGAGCGGCCGGCGCTGGACGACGTGTCGCTGGAGCTGGCGGCCGGGACGACGCTCGTCGTCTTCGGCCCCAACGGCGCCGGCAAGTCGACCCTGCTGCGCGTCCTGGCGACCCTGCTGCGCCCCAGCGCCGGCAGCGCCCGCGTGCTCGGCCACGACGTGCGCGCCGAGGGCTGGGCGGTCCGCGGCCGGATCGGCTTCCTCGGGCACGACGCGCTGCTGCACGGCGACCTCACCGCGAGCGAGAACCTCGCCTACCACGCCCGGCTGCACGGCCTGGCCCGGCCTGCCGAGCGGATCGCCGAGCTGCTGGCGGCCGTCGGCCTGGAGCGCCGCGCGGCCGACCGCGTCCACACGTACTCGCGCGGCATGGTCCAGCGGCTCGCCGTCTGCCGCGCCGTCCTGCACGACCCCGAGGTGCTGCTGCTGGACGAGCCGCGCGCGAACCTCGACCCGGCGGCCGCCGAGCTCGTCGGCCCGCTGATCGGCCGCGCCAGCCGCCGCACGCGCGTGGTGACGAGCCACGATCCGGCGGGCGGCCTGGCCGAGGGGGACGTCGCGCTCGGCCTGCGCGCGGGCCGCGTCGCACTGCTCGCCCCGGCCGCGGACGTCACCGCCGAGCAGATCGGGGACCTGTACCGATGACCCCTCCCTCGACGTTCGGCGCCGCGCGGGCGGTGTTCGCCAAGGAGCTGCTGCTCGAGCGCCGCGCGCCGCAGACGCTGATCGCGATGACGCTGTTCTCGGCGACGACCTACGTCGTGTTCCACTTCGCGCTGAACCGCGACAGCGTCGCGGGCAACCTCGCCTCCGGCGTCCTGTGGGTGACGATCACGCTGGCCGCCCTGCTGGGCATCGGCCGGCTCTTCGTCGCCGACCGCGACGAGGGCGGCCTGGAGGCCTTCCTGCTCGCGCCCGTCGACCGTGGTGCGCTGCTGCTGGCCAAGGCGGCGGCATTGTGCAGCTTCCTCGTCGCGCTGGAGCTGGTCGCGGTCCCGCTGTTCGCGCTGCTGCTGCTGGGCCCGACCCCCAGCGCGGGGGCGTGGCTGCGACTGGCCCTGGTCCTGCTGCTCGCCGACGCCGGGATCGCCGTCGTCGGCACGCTCGTCGGCGCGATCGCCGTCCAGACGCGCGCCCGCGACCTGATCACGTCGCTGCTGGCGCTCCCGCTGCTGCTGCCGGTCGTCATCGGCGCCGCCCGCTCGACCGCCCCGTTGCTCTCCGAGTTCGGTGCAGGAGCCCTCCCGAGCCGCTGGCCGCTGGTCCTCGGGCTGTACGATCTGATCTTCGGGCTGCTCGCGTACGCCCTCTTCGACTACCTGGTCGAGGACTAGTCCATGCCAACCTCGGCAAAGCTCTACGGCACGCGCCTGCGCGTCCTCGCGATCGCCACGTTCGTCATCCTGACGGCGGGGTTCGCGCTGGCGTTCTTCTTCGCGCCGATCGAGGCCGACCAGGGCTTCTCGCAGAAGATCTTCTACGTCCACGTCCCGCTCGCGATCGTGGCGCTGTGCGGGTTCATCTTCGGCGGCATCTGCGCGGTGCAGTACCTGCGCAGCGGCGACCCGCGCCACGACCTGCGCTCGTACACGGCGATCCACCAGTCGCTGATCTTCTGCGGCGGCGCGCTGATCACCGGGTCGATCTGGGCGAAGGCGGCGTGGGGGCAGTGGTGGGTCTGGGACGAGCCGACGCTCGTCTCGTTCCTGATCGTGTTCCTGCTCTACGCGACCTACCAGCCGCTGCGCTTCTCGATCGAGGACCCCGAGCGGCAGGCCCGCTACGCCGCCGTGTTCGCGATCGTCGCGGGCGCCTTCGTGCCGCTGAACTTCGCCGCCGTGCGGCTCGCCAACCCGCTGATCCACCCGCGCGTGCTGAACACCTCCGGCGGCAGCCTGCCGGGCGACATGCGGATCGCCTTCTACACGTGCCTCGTCGGCATGGCGCTGCTGTTCGTGACGCTGTGGAAGTACGAGATGGCCGCCAAGCACACCCGGGCGCAGCTGCGCTCCCTGCGGCGCAAGCTCCAGTCCGACGACGACGCCCCCGAGCAGGGCCGCAGCGCGGCGCCGCGCCTGAACCCCTCATGACCGACAAGCTCCCCGACAACGGCGGCTACGTCGCGGCCGCGTACCTCGTCTTCCTCGCGTTGCTGCTGATCTACTTCGCGATCATGGCGGCGCGGACCTCGCGCGTGGAGCGGGAACTGCACGAGCTGAGCCTGCTCGCCGACGAGCGCCGGGCCGCCGATCCGGCGCCGGAGCATGCGGGGGCCGACGCGTGAGCGAACTGCTGCTGATCGGCGTCTCGCACAAGACCGCGCCCGTGGCGCTCCGCGAGCGCCTGGCGCTGACCGAGAGCGAGGCCGACACCTTCATCCGCGAGCTGGTCGCGCTCGAGGAGGTGCGCGAGGCCGTGGCGATCTCGACCTGCAACCGCACCGAGGTCTACGCCGTCGTCAGTGACGCCGTGCACGCCGAGGGCGACCTGCTCGGCAAGCTCGCGCGCCGCGCCGGCATCCGCCCCACCGAGCTCGTGGACATCGTCTACTCGCCGCGCAACTGCGACGCGGCGCGGCAGCTGTTCCGCGTCACCTCCGGTCTGGAGTCGATGATCGTCGGCGAGAGCGAGGTCCAGGGCCAGGTGCGCCGCGCCTACGAGGCCGCGCTCGGCGCCGGGACGACCGGCCCGTTCACGAACCGCCTGTTCCGCGCGGCGCTGCAGACCGGCAAGCGCGTGCGGACCGAGACCGCTCTGGGCAGCGCGCGCGTCAGCGTGTCGACGGTCGCGGTGGACCTCGCGTGCGAGACCGTCGGCGAACTGCGCGACCGCGACGTCGTGATCATCGGCGCGGGCGAGACGGCCGAGCTGACGGCGCTCGCGCTGGCCGAGCAGGGTGTCGAGACGATCTTCATCGCCAACCGCCGCGCCGACCGCGCACGGGCGCTGGCCAAGCGCTTCGGCGGGCGCGTCGGCTCGCTCGAAGAGCTGCCCGACCGCATGATCGAGGCCGACATCGTCGTCGCGTCGACGTCGTCGCCGCACCCGATCGTCGGGGCCGAGGAACTGGCGCTCGTGATGGAGGCCCGCAAGGGTCGCCCGCTCGTGCTGATCGACATCGCGGTCCCGCGCGACATCGAGCACGCGTGCGCGCAGATCCCCGGCGTGCGGCTGTTCGACATCGACGACCTGCAGGCCACCGTCGCTCGCAACCTGCGCGTCCGCGAGGGGGAGCGCTCCCGCGCTGAGAGCCTGGTCGAGGACGAGATCCAGCGCTTCTCGACCTGGATGGCCCAGCAGGGCGCGACCCCGACGATCGCCTCGCTGCGCGAGCACGGGATGTCGATCGTCGAGTCCGTCCTGGCCGAGAACGAGGGCCGCTGGGAGAGCGCGTCGGCGCGTGACCTGGCGCGCATCGACGCCGTGGCGCGCGCCGTGATGCAGCGGCTGCTCCACGAGCCGACGATCCGCCTGAAGGCGCTGGAGGACATCGGCGGCCACGGCCGGCTCGCCGTCCTGCGCGAGCTGTTCGGGCTGGACGAGGTGGCCGAGGAGGCCGCCGGCGCGTCGTCGTCGAGTGCCGCCCGCGAGGACTCCCGCGCCGACGCGGCGACCGCCGACGTGCGCCCGCTGCGGCGCCCCCGCACGTCGTGAGGGCCGGCGTCACGCAGCGGCTCGTGCGCCGGGCGAACAGCGGCGCGCTGTCGTGAGGATCGGGACGCGCGGCAGCGCGCTCGCGCTCGCGCAGGCCGGCACCGTCGCCGACGCGCTCGGGGCCGAACTGGTCCCCATCACCACCACCGGTGACCGCGACCGTGGCGCGCTCGACAAGGAGCGCTGGGTGCGCGAGCTCGACGCCGCGCTGCTCGCCGGCGAGGTCGACCTCGCCGTGCACTCCGCAAAGGACGTCCCGGCCGCCCTGGCGGACGGGATCGCGATCGTCGCCGTGCCGCGTCGCGCCAGCCCGTTCGACGCGCTCTGCGGCGCCCCGTCGCTGGACGCGCTGGCGCCCGGTGCCCGCGTCGGCACCAGCTCGCTGCGGCGCGCGGCCCAGCTGCGCGCTCTGCGCGAGGACCTGGAGATCCTCGACCTGCGCGGCAACGTCGACACGCGCCTGGGACGGCTGGCGGCCGGCGAGTACGACGCGATCGTGCTGGCACTCGCCGGGCTGGAGCGCCTGGGCCGCGCCGGCGAGGCGACCGGCGCCCTCGACGGGCTCATCCCCTGCGCGGGCCAAGGGGCGCTGGCGATCACCGCCCGCGCCGGTGACGACGCCGCGGTCGAGGCGACGACGGCGCTGGACGACGCCGCGACGCATGCCTGCCTGCGCGCCGAGCGGGCGCTCGTCATCGCACTCGGGGCGGACTGCCACAGCGCGATGGGCGCGCACGCCACGCTCGGCGACGGCGCGATGACGCTGCGCGCGTTCGCCGGCCGCGCCGACGGGTCGGCCTGGCTGCGCGACGAGCTGACGGTCGCCCCCGCCGGCGACCCCGAGGCGCTCGGCGCGACGGTCGGCGAGCGCCTGACGGCCGCGGGCGTCGGCGAGGTCCTCGAGCACGGACGCGCGACATGAGCGGGCCGGGAACCGTCTACCTCGTCGGCGGCGGCCCGGGCGACCCGGGACTGCTGACCCTCCGCGCGCAGGAGCTGCTCGCGGAGGCCGACGTGATCCTCCACGACAAGCTGATCCCGCTCGCCGCGCTCGATGGCACCCGTCCCGACGCGCTCGTCGTCGACGTCGGCAAGATCGGCGGCGGCGAACAGACGCCGCAGGAGCAGACGACGGCGCTGCTCCTGGAGCATGCGCTCGCCGGCCGCAGCGTCGTGCGGCTGAAGGGCGGCGACCCGTTCGTCTTCGGCCGCGGCGGCGAAGAGGCGGAGGCGCTTTGCCGGGCCGGGGTGGACGTGGAGGTGGTGCCCGGGGTCAGTTCGGCTTTCGCGGCGCCGGCCGCAGCCGGTATCCCTGTCACGCACCGGACCGTGTCGACGTCGGTCACCGTGGTGACCGGTCACGAGGGCGACGCGTCGCTCCCGGGCGTCGATTGGGACACCCTGGCCCGCCTCGACGGCACCCTGGTCGTTTTGATGGGCATGGGCGCCCGGGCTGCGATCGCCGCCCGATTGATGGCTGCCGGGCGCCAC
>JBKJRO010000040.1:0-6746 GCA_046594555.1 Solirubrobacteraceae bacterium | reverse complement strand
CTACGTGCACAAGCTCCGCGTGAAGCTCGAGGACGTGCTGCCCGAGTGGCACGTGATCCATACGCACGTCGGATTCGGCTACCGGCTCGCGTTTGAGCGTTCACATTCTTTTCACACGGCGGCCACCGATCGGTAACAGGCTGTGACCTCGTCGGCGTCAGCCTCCGCGGCATGACATCGATCAGAGGAACACTGATGAGGAACTCCCTGTTTGCGGCCATCGCGGCCCTGCTCGTACTCGGCGTCGCCGCGTGCGGCAGCTCCAGCTCGGACTCCGGGTCCGGCGGCTCCAGCGTCTCCGGCCCCGTCGCCATCGACGGGTCGTCCACCGTCTTCCCGTTCGCGCAGGCCGCGGCGGAGGCGTTCCAGCAGCAGAACTCGGGCGCCAAGGTGACGGTCGGCGAGTCCGGAACCGGCGGCGGCTTCGAGAAGTTCTGCGCCGGCGAGACCGACATCTCGAACGCCTCGCGGCCGATCGACGCCGCCAAGGAGGTCCCGGTCTGCAAGCAGGCGGGGATCACGTACTCCGAGATCCTCGTGGCCAACGACGGCATCGCCGTCGTCACGAACAACGGCCTGAAGATCGCCTGCCTGACGACCGATCAGCTCAAGGCGCTGTGGAACAGCAAGAGCACCGTGAAGGACTACCAGGACCTCGGCGCCGGCATCCCGGCGGGCAAGGTCAGCCTCTACGGTCCGGGCACCGACTCGGGCACCTTCGACTTCTTCACCGAGGCCATCAACGGCACGAAGGGCGACACCCGCAAGGACTACCAGCCGACCGAGGACGACAACATCACCGTCCAGGGCGTCTCCGGCGACAAGACCGGCCTGGGCTACTTCGGCATCTCGTACTACGAGGACAACAAGGACAAGCTGAACCTCGTCGCGGTGGACGGTGGATCCGGCTGCATCACGCCGACGAAGGCGACGATCCAGGACGGCACCTACAAGCCGCTCTCCCGCCCGCTGTTCATGTACGTCAACGCGAAGTCGCTGGCGGACAAGCCGCAGGTGAAGGCGTTCATCGACGACGTCGTCGCCAACGCCGAGGAGACGGCGACCACCGCCAACATCGTGCCGCTGACGACCGCGCAGATCGCGACGTCCAAGGCCGAGCTCGCGAAGGCCCAGGGCGCGTAGCGCAAGGACCCTGTGGAAGCGGCTTCCAGACCCGTACGCGCGGCGGCGCCGAGTGCCCAGGAGGTGCTCGGCGCCGCTCGTCGTCATGGCGGCGAGCGCGTCATCAAGGCGGTCCTGTTCGCAGCCGCATCCGTCTCGATCCTGATCACCGTCGGGATCGTCGCCTCGCTGCTCGGCGAGACGCTCGCCTTCTTCCAGTCCGATGTCGTCACGGTGAAGGAGTTCTTCACCGGGTCGGAGTGGTCGCCGCTGTTCGCCGACCCGCAGTTCGGCGTCCGCCCGCTGCTGCAGGGGACGCTGATCATCTCGGGCATCGGCATGCTCGTGTCGATCCCGCTCGGCATCGGCACCGCGGTGTACCTGAGCGAATACGCGCGACCGCGGGTGCGGGCGGTCATCAAGCCGACGCTCGAGCTGCTCGCCGGCGTGCCGACGGTGGTCTTCGGCTACTTCGCGCTGACGTACTTCACGCCGCACGTCCTCAACGACCTGCTGAAGCTCGACGTGACGGTCTTCAACGGGCTGGCCGGCGGCATCATCGTCGGCGTGATGATCATCCCGACCGTCGCGTCGGTCGCCGAGGACGCGATGACGGCCGTCCCGCACGCGCTGCGCGAGGGAGCGTTCGGGCTCGGCGCCTCCAGGCGCCAGGTCTCGACGCGGGTCGTCGTGCCGGCTGCGCTCTCGGGCATCGTCGCGTCGATCGTCCTCGGCGCGTCGCGGGCCGTGGGGGAGACGATGATCGTGCTGATCGCCGCCGGCCAGGTGCCGACGACGAGCCTCGACCCGCGCAACCCGATGGAGACCATGACGGCCTTCATCGGCGCGACGGGCAAGGGCGACGTTCCGACGGGATCGATCGGGTACAAGTCGATCTTCGCGGTCGGCTTCACGCTGTTCGTGATCACGCTGGCGATCAACGCCGTCGCGATCCGCCTCGTCCGCAAGTACCGCCAGGTGTACGAGTGACCACCCAGGCCTCGACCTCGCTGCACTCCGCCGGCGGCGGCACCAGGACGCGCGACCGGCTGTTCGTCGCGCTGCTGATGCTGCTGACGAGCGTCGGCCTGATCGTGCTGGCCGTGCTCCTGATCGACACGGGCAGGAACGGGATCCCCCAGATCAGCCTGGACTTCCTGACGAGCTTCCCGTCCGCCTTCCCGCAGAAGGCCGGCATCGAGTCGGCGATCATGGGCACGCTGTGGCTCATGGCCGTCGTGACCGTCGTGATCGTCCCGCTCGGCGTCGCGACGGCCGTCCACCTCGAGGAGTACGCGGACCGCTCCCGGTGGTGGAACCGCGTGATCGAGGTCAACATCCAGAACCTCGCGGCCGTCCCGTCGATCGTCTACGGCATTCTCGGCCTGGCGTACATCGTCCGCGGGCCGCTCGACCTGGGCCGCACGGTGCTCGCCGGCGGTCTGACGCTGTCGCTCGTCGTCCTGCCGGTGGTGATCATCACCTCGCGTGAGGCGATCCGCGCCGTGCCGCCCTCGATCCGCGATGGCGCGCTCGCGCTCGGCGCCACGCCGTGGCAGACGATCTGGAAGCAGGTCCTGCCGGCGTCGATCCCCGGCATCGCCACCGGCGTGATCCTCTCGGTCGCGCGCGCCATCGGCGAGACGGCCCCGCTGATCCTCGTCGGTGCCGCGACGTTCGTCGCATTCGACCCGACCGGCCTGGACTCGCCGTTCACGGCACTCCCGCTGCAGATCTTCTCGTGGGTGTCACAGCCCAAGGAGGCCTTCCAGGAGAAGGCCGCCGCAGCCATCGTCGTCCTGATGGTGATGCTGCTCGCTCTCAACGCCGTGGCCATCTGGCTGCGCAACCGCTTTCAGAAGAGGTGGTAAGAATGCAGACCACGCCTCCGGCGGCGACGACCCTGGTGAATCCCATGTCCGAACCTGACCCGCAGTCGCCCGCCGCAGCCTCGTCGGGGAGCGCCGCCGCGGCGCCGGCCCCGGCGTCCCCCGTGACCGCCGAGTCGCCGGCCCGCGACCTGATCGACCAGGGCATCGAGGCTCCGGTCTTCGAGACCGAGCAGTTGTCGGTGCACTACGCCGGCAAGCCGGCAGTGCTGGACGTCAGCGTGAAGATCGCGGCGCAGCAGATCACGGCGTTCATCGGGCCGTCCGGCTGCGGCAAATCGACGATCCTGCGCTGCTTCGACCGGATGAACGACCTGATCCCCGGAGCCGAGGTCGGCGGCACCGTCCGCTACCACGGCCTCGACCTGTACGGGTCCGACGTCGATCCGGTCCAGGTCCGCAAGCGCATCGGGATGGTGTTCCAGAAGCCGAATCCGTTCCCGAAGTCGATCTACGACAACGTCGCGTTCGGCCCGCGCGTCCTGGGAATGAAGGGTGACACCGACGAGATCGTCGAGACCGCGCTGCATCGCGCGTCACTGTGGGACGACGTCAAGGACCGCCTCAAGGACAACGCGTTCGGGATGTCCGGCGGGCAGCAGCAGCGCCTGTGCATCGCCCGCGCGCTGGCGACGAATCCCGACGTGCTGCTCATGGACGAGCCGTGCTCGGCGCTCGACCCGATCTCGACCGGCCGCATCGAGGACCTGATGCACGAGCTCAAGGCGACCGTGTCGATCGTCATCGTCACGCACAACATGCAGCAGGCCGCGCGCGTGTCGGACCGGACCGCGTTCTTCATCGTCGACCTGAGTGCCGGCGAGGAGCACCGCATCGGCCGGCTGATCGAGTACGGGCCGACCGAGCGGATCTTCACGACGCCGCTCGACTCGCGGACCGACGACTACGTCTCCGGCAAGTTCGGCTGAGCCCGTGGCTCCGGACCGTCCCCCCGCACGCCCGCAATACCGCGAGCAGCTCGCGATCCTCGAGGACGGCGCGCTCGGCGCGCTCGACATGGTCGTCGAGCTCCTCGACCGCGCGATGGAGTGCCTGGAGCGCCAGGACGTCGAGCTGGCGACGTTCGTCATCGCCGACGACGTCCGGATCGACGGGCGCTACGTGGAGGTCCACCAGGGCATCCTGTCGCTGCTGGCCCTGCAGGCGCCGGTCGCCGCGGACCTGCGGCTCGTCGCGGCGCTGCTCCACGTCATCCGGCACGCCGAGCGCATGGGCGACCAGTGCGTGAACATCGCCAAGGTCATCCCGCTGGTCGGCAACGAGCCGCCGGCGGACCCGGAACTGCTGCAGAAGCTGCTGCGCATGGGCACGGCGGCGCGGGCCGAGGTCGTCGAGTGCCGGCTGGCCTTCAAGGACCGCAACGTCGAGCTGGCCCAGGACCTGGCCCGCCAGGACCGTGAGATCAATCGCCTGAACAAGGAGATCTTCCGCCGCGCGGTCGACCTGGGCGAGGACGCCGACGTGCGCGAGTGGGCGATGGTCATGACGATGGTCGCCCGCGCCCTGGAGCGTCTCGGCGACAACGCGGTCGGCGTCGGCGAGCAGGTCGTGTTCGTCGCGACGGGCCTCTTCCGCCAGCTGCCGATCACCGCCGTGACGGCGCCGGTGTCCGGCGATGCCGGCGATTCCGTGCTCTGAGCGCGGATTCTCGTGTGAACGACCTGTGAAACCGGTGCGTTGCGACGTGCCGGCGTCCTCCGGGACCCATACACTCCCGGCTGTGGAAACGTGGACATCACGCTCGGAGACCGATCGTCCGAGCACACAGGCCGCGCCGCTGCGCGTCGCCGTCATCGACACCGACTCGGGCTTCCTCCAGGTGCTCGGGAAGCGGATGGACCGCCTCGGCTGGGAACACCAGGTGCGGGCGACGGGCGTGCCCGTCGACCAGCTGGTCGCGCTGCGGCTCTCGGCGCTCGTCATCGACGTGGCCGTGCTCGGGCCGCAGGCCTGGGACTACCTGGACCGCGTCGCGCACGAGCTGCCCGGCCTGGCGCTCGTGGTGTGCACCGGTCGCTCAACCGTCGCCCAGCGCGTGCGCGGGCTGCGGATGGGCGCTGACGACTGGCTGACCAAGCCGTGTCATCCCGAGGAGCTCATCGCCCGGGTCGAGGCCGTCGCGCGCCGCCGTCGGCGCGTCGAGTCGCGGCCCGACGCCGAGCCGGTGCGCGCCGGCGAGCTGGAGATCCGCGCCGACCAGTTCCAGGGCTTCGTCAGCGGAGCGTCGATCGATCTGACGCGTCGCGAGTTCGAGCTGATCGAGCTGCTCTCCGCCGCCGACGGCCGCGTGCTCGAGCGCGAGGAGATCTACCAGCGCGTGTGGGGCTACGCGATGGCGCGCGGCGACCGCTCGGTCGACGTGTTCGTCCGCAAGCTGCGTCAGAAGCTGGAGAAGGCCTCCCCGGACTGGCGCTACATCCACACGCACTTCGGCGTCGGCTACCGCTTCGCCGCCGAGCGCGCCGACCTCGGGGACATCGTGGCGACCGAGATCGTCATGCGCGAGGTCGACACGGCGGCGACGGGCGCGCCCGCGGATCCCCGTCTGGACGCGCCGACCTCGGCCGGCGACGTTGCCCGCGCGTTCAGCGCGCTCGCGTAGCCGGGCAGCGCTCGCCGGGCGCGCGGGCGGGCGTCGCGAACCACTAGCCTTGCCGGCATGACCAGGGACACCGCCCGCAACGTCGCGATCGTCGTCGCCATCGCGCTCGTGGTGTGGCTCGTGCCGGGCGGCGGCGAGGGTGCCGACCTGGTCGGGGCGATCCTCAACGCGATCTTCATCGTCGTGACGCTGCTCATCCTCGGGGTCCTCTATCGCCAGTACCGCGGCGAGATCTTCGGGCTCGGCGATCAGTGGCGCTTCGCGCTGTACGCGGCGATCGGGGTCGCGGTGCTCACGGTCTCGGTCACGCGCAGGATGTGGGACAGCGGCGCCGGCGCGCTGCTGTGGTGCGCCTTGATCGGCTCATGCTCGTACCTGCTGTACGTGATCTGGCAGCGCTACCGCTCGTACGCCTGACCTGACGGGCACCCAGGACCCTGACCGCGCGGGGCGCGGCCAGACCCCCGACGCCTCATCCCCCGGGGTCGTGGCGGACAAGTGCCGCATAGCGACACGTTGGCGCCAAGACCCGCGCTCCCCACCGAGTCCGCGGAGAGACGACGCAACTTCGCGCGTGCATCGTGACGTTTGCGTGTAGTTCCGTGACACGCCTCGCGGGAGGGTCTTGGGCATGCCCCGCACCCGCTCGCAACGTCACCGTCCCGCCACCGCGTCGCGCCGTGCCACGAGGCGCCGCGCGACCGCTCGCCTGAGCGACCAGCGCGGCCAGGCGACCGTCGAGCTCGTCGCGCTGCTCCCGCTCATCGCCGCGCTCGCGGCGATCCTCTGGCAGGCCGTCGTGGCGGGCCAGGCGGTGTGGTTCGCGGGCTCGGCGGCACGGGCGGCGGCGCGCGCGACCGCGGTCGGCGGCGACCCCCGGATCGCCGCCCGGCACGTCCTGCCCGGCCGGCTGGAGCGCGGGCTCAAGATCGACCGGCTCGACGGCGGCGACGGCGTGCACGTCGGGATCGCGATCCCGGCGGTGATCGGCGGGTTGAGGCTCGGCACCGTCTCGGCGAACGCCCGCTTCCAGGACCAGACGCGATGACCGCGCGTCGCACCGTGCCGGGGGCCACGCGTCGCACCGCGTCCGCGTCGGAGTCCGAGTCCGG
>JBKJRO010000126.1:0-35588 GCA_046594555.1 Solirubrobacteraceae bacterium | reverse complement strand
GGAACTGGACTCCCTCGGCGGGCAGCTCGCGGTGGCGGACGCCCATCACGACGCCTCCACCGCGCGCGGTCACCTCGAAGCAGTCCGGCAGATCGTCGGGCGCGACGACCAGTGAGTGGTAGCGACCCACGGTCAGCGGGGACTGCAGGCCGGTGAAGATCGTCCTGCCGTCGTGCTCGACGCTCGTCGTCTTGCCATGAACCGGGTCGTGCCGGATCACGCTGCCGCCGAACGCCTGCGCGAGCGCCTGGTGGCCGAGACACACGCCGAGCGTCGGGATACCGGCCTGCGGGAAGCGGCGCACGACCTCGAGCGAGATGCCGGCTTCGTTGGGCGTGCACGGCCCGGGCGACACAACCACGCGGTCGGGACGACGCTCGAGCAGCTCGTCGACGGTCGCGCGGTCGTTGCGCACGACGTGCAGATCGGCGCCGAGCTCGCCCAGGTACTGGACGAGGTTGTAGGTGAACGAGTCGTAGTTGTCCACGACGAGGACCGACGGGCCGCTCACGGCTACCACCAGTCCGACTGTTCGGCGGCGAGCTCGATCGCGCGCTTGACGGCTCGGGCCTTGTTGACCGACTCCTCGTACTCGTAGGCGGGCTCGGCGTCGGCCACGGTCCCGCCTCCGGCCTGGATGTGCGCGCTGCCGTCCTTCATAACGACCGTGCGGATGTGGATGCAGGTGTCGAGGTCGCCGGTGTAGCTCAGGTAGCCGATCGCTCCGCCGTATCCGCCACGTTTGACGGGCTCGAGCTCGTCGATGATCTGCATCGCGCGGACCTTCGGCGCGCCGGAGAGCGTCCCGGCGGGCAGCACGCTGCGCAGGGCGTCCATCGCCCCCACCTCGGGACGCAGGGTGCCCGACACGCTGGAGACGATGTGCATCAGGTGCGAGTAGGTCTCGATCGCCATGAACGTGTCGACGCGGACGCTGCCGTACTCGCAGACGCGCCCCAGGTCGTTGCGGCCCAGGTCCACCAGCATCACGTGCTCGGCGCGCTCCTTCTCGTCGGCGAGCAGGCCCTCGGCGATGCGCGCGTCCTCGTCCGCGTCGGCTCCCCGCGGGCGGGTGCCGGCGATCGGGCGGGTCGACACGTGGCGGCCGCTGACGGTGAGCAGCGGCTCGGGGCTGGCCCCGACGACCTGGAAGTCCTGGAAGTCCAGGAAGTACATGTACGGGCTGGGGTTGACGACGCGCAGACCGCGGTAGACGGAGAACGGATCCACGTCGATGTCCGCCGACCAGCGTTGGGAGGGGACGACCTGGAAGGCGTCGCCGGCGTGCACGTACTCGACGATCCGCGCGACCATGCCCTCGAACTGCTCGCGCTCCATGTTGGACTGGAACTCCGGCACCGTGCGCGGCGCGTGCAGCTCGTCGGGCCGCGGGACCGGGCCGGCCAGCAGCGTGCGGGCCTTGACGATCGTCGCGACGGCGTCGGCATAGGCGGCGTCGATGTCGGCGCCGTCCTCGGCGAAGATGTTGACCAGGATCGTGACCGTGTGCTTGAGGTGGTCGAAGATCACCAGCACGTCGCTCAGCATCAGCGCCATGTCCGGCAGGCCGAGTTCGTCCGGGTTGGGGTCGCCGAGCGGCTCGACCGTGCGCACCAGGTCGTAGCCGAAGTAGCCCACCAGCCCGCCCGAGAACGGCGTCAGGTCGGTGAGCGGCGCCTGGCTCCAGCGCTCCGCCTCGGCGGCGGCCAGCGCGTAGGGATCGCCCGCGTCGCCGAGCGACCAGCGCAGGACGCTGCGCGGGCGCACGCCGATGAAGCTGTAGCGACCGACCCGCTGCCCCTGCTCGGCCGATTCCAGCAGGAAGGCGGGGAACTCGGGGTTGCGGCCGCGCAGCTTGAGGAACGCCGAGACGGGCGTCTCGCAGTCGTCGATGAACGTGTGCCGCAGCGGGACGAGGTTGTGCTCGCGCGCAAGCGCGCGGACCTCCTCGACGGAGGGCTCGATCGGGAGCGCGGCTGGGTCTGCGGCGACGGGCATCGGGACCGGCTCAGGGTACGCGAGGCGGCCAACGGAGAGACCCGTGCTCGGCGCACGCCGCTCGCTCCCCCCTCCACGCGGTGACGCGGGACGCTCGTTGCGCCACGGCTCAGCGGCGCCGGCCGAGCAGCACGCGGGCGGCGTCGGCGAGGCTGCGACCGCGACTGTGGAGCAGCACGGTCAGGTGGAACAGGACGTCGGCCGCCTCGTTGTCGACGCGGTCGTCGGTCTCCTCACGCGCGGCGCGGGCGACCTCCTCGGCCTCCTCGCGGACCTTCTCGCCGATCAGCCCGGGGTCGTCCAGCAGCTCGACCGTGTAGGACCCCTCGGGGCGCTCGGCGGCACGCGCCGCGAGCGTGCGCTCCAAGCCGGGCAGCGCCTCGTGCGGCGCCGGCGGCTCGAGGTCCCCGGTGAAGAAGCAGGTGCGCTCGCCGGTGTGGCAGGCCGGGCCGGCCGGCTCGACGAGTGCGAGCAGCGCGTCGCCGTCGCAGTCCAGGCGCAGGGCCCGCAGCCTCTGCACGTTGCCCGACGTCGCGCCCTTGTGCCAGAGCTCGCCGCGCGAGCGGCTCCACAGGTGCAGCTCGCCGGTCTCGCGCGTGCGGGCGACCGCCTCCGCGTTGGCGTAGGCGAGCGTCAGCACCTCGCCGGTCGTCCAATCCTGGATCACGACCGGCACCAGGCCCCGGTCGTCGTAGGCGATCTCCATGCGGGGATTCAAGCAGCGGCGCGGCGGCTCACGCCGCGGGCTGTGCCGACTGGGCGGCCTGCGAGGCATGGGGTGCCGCATGTGAGGCGGGCACGCGGCGGGTGCGGCGGCCAGTCGGCCACAGCACGAACGCCGTCATCGGAACCGCGTAGAGCAGCCAGCCGATGACCATCGCGCTGCTCATCGACTCGCGCAGCCCGAGGATCCCGGTCATCAGCGATGCCGTCCAGGTGCCGGGGTGGACGAGCCACGAGAGGTCGAGGAAGCCGTCGTCCGCGCCGCCGATCCAGCCGAGTTCCTGCGCGCTGTGGACGCCGCTGGCGAACAGGCCCGCGGCGACGACCACGAGGATCACGCCGGTCGCCTTGAAGAAGCGCTGCAGGTTCAGGCGCACGCCGCCGCGGTATATCCCCCAGCCGATCGCCAGGGCGGCGACGAGGCCGAGGACCGCGCCGATGCCTGCGGCCACCGGCGAGGAGCCCTGCTGGAAGACGGCGATCAGGAAGACGGCGGTCTCGAAGCCCTCGCGGAAGACCGAGAAGAACGCCATCGCGACGAGGGCCCCGGCCGAGCCGGCGGCGACGGCGGTCGCCGCGCTGCCCTCGAGCGAGCCGCGCAGTTCGCGGGCGTGCTGCTTCATCCAGACGATCATGTACGTGACCATCGCGACGGCGACGAACGCGATCACGGTCTCCAGCACCTGCTGGCCGCGCTCGGGCAGCTCCTGGTCGACGAGCCGCAGCACGACGCCGACGGCCAGGCAGACGGCGACGGCGGCGCCGACGCCGATCCACATGCGCTTCAGCGCGTCGGGGCGGCCCTCGCGGACGAGGAATGCGGCGACGATGCCGATGATCAGCGCGGCCTCGAGGCCCTCGCGCAGGGTGATGACGAAGGATGGGAGCATGGGTTCCTAATTCCGACGGTTCAGGATGGTCTTAGGGTACCCTAACTCATATCCGGCTCTGGGCGCGTCGCGAAGGCGACCGGCGTCAGGCCGATGTACCAGCCGAAGGCGCGGTCCACGAGCGCCTGGCGCCCGAGGACCCGCAGGACCAGCGTCAGCAGGCGCGGCGGGAGCGCCGGGATCAGCCGCTGCAGTCGCAGCGCCAGGCCGAACCCGCGGCGGTGCTCGAAGGAGAACGCGCGGTAGCGGTCCAGCGCCTCGGAGCGCGCCCGCTCGCCGCGCAGCACGGCGCCGATCTCCCGCCCGCAGGCGATGCCGAAGTACAGCGCCGGGCGGATCCCCTCCCCGGACAGCGGATAGCAGTGCCCGGCGCTGTCGCCGACGAAGAAGACGCGGTCGTCCGCGGCCGGCCGCAGCCGGTGCGGGAACCAGTTGCCCTGGAAGCGCTCGGGCTCGGCGTCGAGTCGCTCGGCGAGCCCGACCGTCGCGTCCTTGACGTGCCTGGCCGGGTCGTAGGACGCGACGCCGATGCGGGCCTCCCCGGCCGCCGGAACCCGCCAGCCGTAGCCGCGGCGCACGAGGTCGCGCTCGACCCAGATGTCGAGCGCGTCGCCCGCCGGGTCGCGGTGCGGGTGCACCTCAAGGCCTCGCGACAGCGGCGCCTGCGGCGGCTGGAAGTGCGGGCTGGACAGGACGCGGCGCCAGCCGAGTGCGTCGACCACGAGCGGCGCGCGCAACTCGCCGCGATCGGTCCGGACGACGACGTCGCCGCCCGCGTCCTCCGCGCGGCCGTCGACCTTGGCGGTCACGAAGCGCGCGGGACCGCACTGCGCCCACAGTCCGCGGCACAGGTCGCGGTAGTCGAACGCCGTCCAGCTCCAGGGGAGGCGGTACCCGACGCTGCCGTGCGGCGTCGTGAACGTCATCCGCGGCAGCTCCTGGCGCCCCGCGGCCTGCAGCCCGAGCGCCTCGAGCCACGGGGTCGGGATCGCGCAGGCGGACGTCTGGCGCTCGCCGATCTCGTAGCGGTCCACGACGAGCACGTCGGCCCCGCTCGCGGCCAGCTCCCGCGCGACGGCCAGACCGCCGAACGACGCGCCGCAGATCAGGACGTCGGCCCGCGTGCCGTCGAGCGGCGTGCGGGCCGCTCCGCGCGCGGTGGCGCGGACGGTCACGGGAGGAAGGCCCCGACGACGGCGCCCGTCGCCTCCCAGGGGCGCAGCGAACCCGTCCGGGTGATCACGTCGTACCCCTGCCGCTCGACCCGGTCGAGCACGCGCAGGTACACTGCCAGCGCGACGCGCACGCCGGGCCGGAAGGCCGCAGGCAACGCCAGCGCCGTCACGTCGACCTCGCGGAACAGCTCGCGCGCGCTGCCGACGTGGATCGCGACGTGCTCGCGCAGGCGGTGCGTCGCAGCGCCGCGCGAGAGGTCGAGCTCGTGCAGCCCCGGCAGGTAGACGCGGCCCATGCGCCAGTCCTCGCGCACGTCACGGATGAGGTTCGTCAGCTGGAATGCGACGCCCAGGCGCTCGAGCTGCTCGGCCCCGCCGGCGGACGCGTCCAGCAACGGGGCGACCATCGGGCCGACAGTCGCCGTCCCGTGCATGTAGGCGTCGAGCTCGTCCTGCGTGCGCATCCGGACCGGCACGGTGCAGTCCGAGCGCATCGCGTCCATGTACCGCGGCATCAGCTCGAGCGGCATCCCGAAACGCGGACCCGCGTCGACGAGCGCGGCGATGACCGGGTGGTCGCTCGTGCCGTGGAGCAGCCCGTGCTCGAGCTCGCCCTGCCAGGCGTCGAGCGCGGCGCGGCGGCCATCGGCGCCGCCGTGGCCGTCGGCGATGTCGTCGGCGCCGCGCACGTAGCCGTAGAGCGCGTGCACGGCGCGGCGGCGATCGGCGGGCAGGCAGCGCGTCGCCCAGTAGTACGTCGGGTCGTGCCGCAGCTGCATGCGACGGCACGTCTCGTATGCCCGCTCGACCGCGGGACCCCCCGCGGGACCGGCCGGGGCTCCGGTCGCCGTGCTCACTGGAAACGCCACTCGTCTCTACGGTACGGGGTCCGACCATGTCAGGACAAGGCCAACTCCTCGATCGCGAGCTGCTCGTCGTCACCGGCAAGGGCGGCGTCGGCAAGACGACCATCGCCGCGGCCCTCGCGCTCGCCTGCGCCCGCGCGGGACGGCGGACGATCGTCTGCGAGGTCCAGGGGCAGTCGGGCGTGCCGCGGCTGTTCGGGCACGCGGACCCCGTCCGCGCCGGCGAGGAGACGCCCGTGGCCGACGGTGTCTGGGCCACGACGATCGACGCCGAGCGCGCGCTGGCCGACTGGGCTGCGAGCGAGGTCCTCCCTCGCCCGCTGGTCGAGCTGCTCATGCGCTCCGCGACGTTCTCGTCCTTCGTCGCCGCCGCACCGGGCGCCCGCGAGCTCGTGACGGCGACGAAGGCCTGGGAGCTCGGTCGCACGGGCGGCGATCGCGGCCGGCGCTGGAGCGCCCGCGCCGGGTACGACGTCGTCGTGCTCGACGCGCCGGCGTCCGGCCACGGCGTGGCGCTCCTGCGCGCGCCGCGGACGTTCGCCGACATCGCGCGCGTCGGCCCCGTCGCGGTGCAGGCGCGCCGCGCGGCGGAGCTGCTCGAGGACGCGTCCCGCACCGCGGTGATCGCCGTCGCGCGGGCCGAGGAGACGCCCGTCAACGAGGTGCTCGAGTTCGAGCCACGCTGCGCCGCCGCGATCGGCCACGGCCCGGCGCTGATCCTGGCCAACGCGATCCGCGGCGACGCCCTGCGCGGCGCCGAGCGCGAGCTCGTCGCCGCCGCCGGCCCGCGGCTCCCCGCAGCCGTCGGCAGCGCGCTCGTCACGCGCGGCGCCCGCCTGCGCGTCCAGGACGCCCAGCTGCACCGCCTGCGCCGCCACGCGAGCGCGCCGGTCGCGGCGCTGCCCCTGCTCCACGGCGACGGCGTGTCGGCAGCTGACCTCGGCGTCCTCGCGCGGCGGCTCGGCGCCGCGCTCGCGCGCTGACTCCCGCGTTGCGAGGGCGCCGGCGCTCGGTGCCGTCCGCATCCGCTGGTGGCCTGGCCGGCCAGGGGCCGGCCTGCGCGCCCGTGGCGCCGTCGTCGCAGTCCGGGCACCGACTGCGAGCATTGCGTCTGATCTCACCCGTCGATGACCAATCCGATGTCAGAACGTCTCGCTATGCGAGACAAACCATCATCGACCCCACGACTGCCGGCTCATCGGCTACGACGAGCCCACGCGACCGTCCGCTGTTCGAGCGCGGTGACGTACGCGTCCTTGCCCTCGATGTACGCGAGCCGATCCAGTGGGTGGCGCGCGATGATCTGGCGCTTGAGGTCCGCGTAGCTCGCGGCCTCGTCACCGTGCGCGCGCAGGAAGTCCCTGAACGCGAGGTGGCGGAACTCGTCGTCGCTCCCGGCTTCGCAGACGTGGAGGTGATGGGTGCGTGGACGCTCCCGCGGCATGGCGAAGAGGTGGTAGCCGGGCGACTGCGGATCTGCGACGAACACGTACCCCAGCGCTTCGAGCCGCGCCGTGTACCGCCCCCGTTGCCGGATCGTGCCGACGGACAGCTGAAGGTCAAGGACGGGCTTGGCGGCGAGCCCCGGAACGGCGGTCGAACCCACATGTTCCAGGCGGACCGCGACGGTGGGCAACTGCGCCGCGATGCGACGAAGCTCCGCCTCGGCCGATGACGGCCAGGCAGCGTCGTAGTCGACGATGCGGACGGCCGGGTCATAGCGGTCATCGAGGGACGGATGCCGCTCCAACCGGTTCCCCTCGACGCCCAGTTCCTACTCGATGCCGAGGCGGTCGAGCGCGCGCTCGTCGCCGCGCCAGCCGCGCTTGACGCGGACCGCGAGGTCCAGGTGGACGCGCGTGCCCAGCTCGCGCTCCAGCTCGCGGCGGGCGGCGGTGCCGACCTGCTTGATCATCGCCCCGCCGGAGCCGATCAGGATGCCCTTCTGCGAGTCGGTCTCGACCCAGACGAGCGCGCGCAGCACCGTCAGGTCGTCCTTGGGCTGATCGAACTCGTCGATCTTCACCTCGACCGAGTGCGGCACCTCCTGGAAGGTCCGGCGCAGGACCTGCTCGCGGATCAGCTCCGCCAGGTGGACCTGCAGCGGCTGGTCGGAGTGGTCCTCGACCGGGAAGAAGAACGGCCCCTCGGGCACGAGCGCGGTCAGGTGCGCGACGAGCTCGGGTACGCCGGTTCCCGTCTTCGCCGAGATCGGGAAGATGTCATCGCCGATCTCGAGCGCCTCCGTCGCAAGCAGCATCTCGATGGTCTTCGCCCGGTTCAGGCGGTCGATCTTGTTGATCGCGACGATGACCGGGACCGAGGCGGCCTTCAGCGTCTCGGCGATCCAGCGGTCGCCCGGGCCGATGCCCTCGTAGGCGTTGAGGATCATCAGGACCGCGTCGCAGCCCGACAGCTCCAGCTCCACGCGGCGCTGCATCCGCCGGGTCAGCTCGTCGCGCGGGCGCTGCACGCCGGGCAGATCGACGATCACGAGCTGTGTGTCGTCCGTCGTCGCCACGCCCCGGATCGCCCGCCGCGTCGTCTGCGGCTTGTCGGACACGATCGCCACCTTGTGCCCGACGATCGCGTTCACGAGCGTCGACTTCCCGACGTTCGGACGCCCGGCGAGCGCAATGAAGCCCGACCGCGTCACGGGCGCGCGTCCGAACGTCCGTCGTTCCACGCAGCGCCGTCATTCCACGATGCGCGCAGCGATCGTCGTGTCCAGCAAGGACGCAGGTCACGTGGCGTGCTCCGCACGCGAGCGGCCGAGGACGCAGCTGGGCGCGGCGAGGGCAAGCGCTTCACCAACTCAGAATTTCTGCCTGCACCGCGAGCATCTCGCCGGCGTCGGTCTCGTGGTCCATGCCGACCAGGTGCAGCGCGCCGTGGACGATCGCCTCGCGCAGGTCGACGGTGTGCTCCGGGCAGATCACGATGTCGCCGAGCTCGCGCAGCTCGGCCGGCAGCCCGATGTCGTCGAGCTCGTCGACCGGGAACGACAGCACGTCGGTCGGGCCGGTCTTGCCGCGATGCTCGGCGTTGAGCTGCGCGATCCGCCCCGCGCCGACGTACTCGACGGCGACGTGCCCCTCCTCGATGCCCGCGGACGCGAACGCCAGTGCCAGCAGCCGCTCCACCTCGGCGACCGGCGGGGCGCCCGCCGTCGCGGGCCCGATGACCTCGACCTCGAGCATGGAGACTCAGGCCCGGCGGCGATCCGCCGGGCGCAGCTCGGGCGCGAGGCGCTCGGCGTGCTCGCCGTAGGCCTCGACGATGCGCTGCACGAGCCGGTGGCGGACGACGTCCTCACCGCCGAAGCGCACGAACTCGACGCCGTCGATGTCCTTGAGGATGTCCGCGACGACGACGAGGCCGGAGGTCTGCTCGCGCGGCAGGTCGATCTGCGTGATGTCGCCGGTGATGACCATCTTCGAGCCGAACCCCAGGCGCGTCAGGAACATCTTCATCTGCTCGGGGCTGGTGTTCTGGGCCTCGTCGAGGATGACGAACGAGTCGTTCAGCGTGCGACCGCGCATGAACGCCAGTGGCGCGAGCTCGATCACGCCGCGCTCCAGGTGGGTCGAGACGCGCTCGGGGTCCATCATGTCGTTGAGCGCGTCGAACAGCGGGCGCAGGTACGGGTCGATCTTCGCCATCAGGTCGCCGGGGAGGAAGCCCAGGCGCTCCCCGGCCTCGACGGCGGGGCGGGTGAGGATGATCCGGTTGACCTCGCGGCGTGACAGCGCGGCGGCGGGCATCGCGACGGCCAGGAAGGTCTTGCCCGTACCCGCCGGGCCGATGCCGAACGTGACGGTGTTGTCGCGGATCAGGTCGACGTAGCGCTTCTGGTTGACCGTCTTCGGCGCGATCTTCCGCGCGCGGTGGCGCCAGACGACGTCGTCGAGGATCTCCCCCGCCGACGCGTCGCGGTCGAGCGCACCGGTGACCGTCGCGATGGTCTCGGTGTCGATGTCGTGGCCGTGGTCCACGAGCTCGGCGATCTCGCGGATCATCGCTCCGGCTGCCTCGACGGCCTCGGCCTCGCCGTCCAGCGTCACGACGTTCCCGCGCAGGAAGAGCTGACAGGCGACGGTCGCCTCCAGCTCGCGCAGTACGTCGTCGCCGGTCCCCGCAAGTGCCGCGGCGACCTCGTTGGAGACTTCGATCGTGCGCCGCATCAGCCGCGCAGGGCCTCCTGGACGAGCGCCGAGACGCGCTTGCCGTCCGCCCGGCCGCCGACCGCGGCCATCGCCGCCTTCATCGCCTGGCCCATGTCCTGCGGCGAGCTCGCGCCGCTCCCGGCGACGGCCGCGGTGACGATCGGCCGCAGCTCGTCGTCGGACATCTCCGCGGGCAGGTAGACGGCGATCAGCTCGGCCTCCGACTCCTCGGACACCGCAAGGTCGTCGCGGCCGCCGTCACGAAACGCCTGCGCAGCCTCGATCCGTCGCTTGCGCTCGCGCTTGAGCACGGCCAACTCGTCGCCGGCGCCCTCCTTCGCGTCCTTCTGCAGCTCGGACAGCACCAGGCGCAGCGCGCCGACCCGATCCTTCTCGCCCGCCTTCATCGCTGCGGTGAGATCCTGCTTGACCGTGTCGGTGAGCGTCATCTGCGATCCAGTCTAGATGAGTGATCCCACGGCATCGCGGGATCGTCACCGCTCCGTCACGGCATCCACGTAGCTCGCGAGCCGGACGATCTCGGGGCGCGAGAGCCGACCGGAGAACGACGGCATCCCGCCACCGCCCGTCTGCACCTTGCGCGCGACCCGGCGGCCGTCGGGTCGCAGGTCGTCCAGGTCCGGGCCGACGCTCCCGTGCGCGTCCGCGTCGGCGAGCGTGTGGCAGCTCGAGCAGTTCTCCGTGAACAGCGCCCGCGCGCGCCGCGCCTGCGCCCCGTCGGGACCGCCCGCGAGCGGCGGAACGGCGTCGATGTCCGCGGTCCCGCCTCCGCACCCGGAGAGGATCCCCGCGAGCAGGAGGCCGGCCACGGCGCCCGCCCGGATCACGCCTCGTCCTCGTTCGCGGCCGCTGACAGCGCGCCGAGCGACTGCGGATGCCCGAGCCGGCCGAGCTCGGACGCGTCGCGGCCGAAGATCAGCTGGACGTTCCAGTCGACGAGCAGGCGCGCCTTGCGCTTGAGCCCCGGCATCATCAACAGGTGGTAGGTCCGCGCCAGGAGCCACGCGGCGGTCCCGTGCCACTTGAGGCCCATCGTGCTGGCCACGGCCTTCCCCTGCCCCATGTCGACGAACACGCCGCGCGTGCGGTAGCGGAACGGCCTGATCGCTCCCGTGCCGAGCGCCGCCGCGACGTTGCGGGCGACGAGCCGCCCCTGCCGGATCGCGTGCTGTGCGGTGGGCGGGCACGTGTGCCCCTTGCGCGCCGGGTCGGGCACGGCGGCCGCGTCGCCGATCGCCCAGACGTGGTCGAACCCCGCGACCCGCAGCGTCGGCTCGGTGTCGACGCGGCCCGTCTCGTCGAGCGGCAGGCCGAGCGACGCCAGCGCCGGACTCGGCTTGACGCCGGCGGTCCAGACGAGCGTGTGCGTCGGCACGACCTCCCCGTCCGACAGGCTCGCGCTGTCCGCGGTCACGGCTCCGAGCGTCGTGCCGGTGCGGATCTCGATCCCGCGGCCGCGCAGCTCGCGGGTCGTGAACTCGGCCAGCGAGGCGGGGATCTCCGGCATCACGCGGTCGCGCGCCTCGACGAGGATCCAGCGCATGCCGGTCGTGCGACACCGCGGGTAATGCTCGATGACGTCGCTGGCGAAGTCCTGCAGTTCGGCCAGTGCCTCCAGTCCCGCATAGCCGGCGCCGACGAAGACGTACGTCAGCCACGGGCGGCGCTCGTCGGCATCCTCCATCGTCTCGGCGATCTCCAGCGTGCGCAGGACGCCGTTGCGCAGCGCGATCGCGTCGGCGATCGACTTGCAGCCGACGCCATGCTCGGCCAGCCCCGGGATCGGCAGCACGCGCGAGACCGAGCCCAGCGCGACGATCAGCTGGTCGTAGCGCAGATCCTCGACCGAGCCGTCGTGGTTGCGCACGCCGATCGTGCGCGCGGCCGGGTCGGCGCCGACGACGGTCCCGATCCGCAGGTCCGTGCGCCGCAGTTCCTCGCGCAGCGGCACGACGACGTGCCGCGGTTCGAGCGTCCCGGCGGCCGCACCCGGGAGCAGCGGGGTGTACAGCAGGAAGTTCTCGTCAGAGACGAGCGTCACCCGCGCGCTCTGCGCCGGCAGGACGCGCTCCAGCGTCCGGGCCGCGTAGAACCCACCGAACCCGCCACCGGCGATCACGACGTTCCAGGCCATCGGCCGAGCCTAGAAGATCGTCCACGCGTTCCGGCGGCGCTGCCAGACTCCGTCGATGGGCCGCGCCGCGATCAGCGACCAGCACGCCGCCGGTCCCGCGCGGGTGGAACTCGCACGGCGCGCGCGGCGGCTCAGCTGGATCAGTCTCGTCTGGGTCACGGCCGAGGGCGTCGTCGGCATCGCGGCGGGCATCGCGGCGGGCTCGATCGCGCTCGTCGGCTGGGGCCTGGGATCGGCGATCGAGGGCCTCGCGTCCGCCGTCGTGATCTGGCGCTTCCGGCCGCGGCACATCACCTCGCACGCCGCCGAACTGCGCGCGCAGCGGCTCGTCGCGATCTCGTTCTTCCTGCTCGCGCCGTACGTCGCGATCGAGTCCGTCATCCGGCTGATCAGCGGTGAGCGGCCGAGCACGAGCGGCCTCGGCATCGCCGTGACGGCGACGGCGGTCGTGCTGATGCCGGCGCTCGGGCGCGCGAAGGAGCGCCTCGGCGCGCAACTGGACTCGCGGGCGACCAGCGGCGAGGGCCGCCAGAACCTGCTCTGCGCACTGCAGGCGGGGGTCGTCCTCGTCGGACTCGTCGCGAACGCGCTGTTCGGCGCCTGGTGGCTGGACCCGGTCGCCGGCCTGGCCGTCGCCGCGATCGCCGTCCGCGAGGGCCGCGACGCCTGGCGCGGCGACCCCTGCTGCTGAGGCCGGTCGCGGTCTGCGAAGGTCGCCGGTATGCGCGTTCACCACGCCCGCCGGACCGGCCTCGTCGCGACGTCGTGCGCCGGAGTCCTGCTGTTCCTCGCGAGCGCCGCGTGGCCGGCGTCGAAGGCCCCGGTGCGGGCCTTCACGACCGGCACGTTCGTCGTCACCTGCACGTCGACCGGCCAGGTCTGCTCGCCGCCCAAGACGCTGCGCCTCGCGGTGCCGCGGCGCGGGACGATGACCTCGCTGCGCTACACGACGTCTCCGCAGCACTGCTCGGCGCTCGCCCTGCAGGTCGTGCGCGGCGGCAAGGTGCTCGCGACGAGCCGGCGGATCGAGGCGGGCGTCCAGGCGCTGACGCAGCAGACGAGCATCAGCATCCCCAAGGGGGCGTCGACCATCGGGGTCCGCGCCGTCGGCTTCCCGGGCGGCTGCAACGTCGGCCGGATCGGATCGTGGGGCGGCAGGGTCACCGTGACCGTGCGCCTGCGGCGGGCCTGAGCGGCGGGCTCGCCGCTCGGCGCGTCGCCGCCAGCAGCCAGTGACCGGTGGATCGTCCCAGCTGAGTGCCTGCCTGCGAGCATCGAGGTGGGACGGCTGGGGCGACAGGGCTCCCGCCTGGCCCAGCGTTCGGGAATGTCGCCAGCGACCCGGCTGGGTCGGGCTCGGGCGGATCGCCTGCAGAAACCTGTCCCCTGGACCGGAAAGTGCAGGCGATCCTGAAAATACGGACCGCCAGCTGCGATCCGGGACGCCTGCGGAGAGGACACGCCCGCCTGGGCCAGCGTGCGGGATGGTCGCAAGAGGACGGCACTGCGCCGGCCCTCCGGTCGGGCCGCCCGGGTCCTCGTCGCCGCTGCGGCAGAACTGCATGGGATACGTCCCGCCCGGCGGGACGAATCGCATGCGGTTTGCGGCGAAGACCGTCCGCGCCCAAGGTCCGCCAGCACCGGCACGGGCTGGAGTGTCCCGTTTAGACCCCGGCATGCGGGTGCAGGATGGGACACTTGCGGAGAGGACACAGGCCGCCCTGGGCCAGGGTGCGGGAACGGAGCCAGCGGCCGGCTCAAGGCCGTGGACTGCCGGGCCGATCAGATCGACGTGGAGCGGATCGACTCGGACACCGGGGCTCGGACGTTCTTCCTCGTGCCCGGCTGGGCAAGGTTCGTCGTGGTCGGCGTGTGCGCCTTCACGGCACTTCTGGTGTTCGCCAAGCTGCCCTCGTGGGACTCATCGATCTTCACGATCGTCTTCTTGGCGCCGATCGGCTGGCTCGAGTACCGGTTGACCTCGACGGTGCTCATCGCTGCTCCCGGCGGCGTTACCGTCCGCAACGTGTTCTCGACCCACCACGTCGAATGGCACGAGGTCCGCGAGGCGGAGTTCCGTACATACGGTCCATGCCGCCTTCGCCTCTTGGACGGGCGCTCGCTGGGGCTGTTCGCGCTCCAACAGTCCAACTGGAGACAGATGACCAACCGTCCCCTGCCGAGTCTGGTGTCGGCAATCGAGTACCTCAACGAGCGCGCAAAGGCGGGGCGCGACGCGCGCAGTATCCCGAGCGGTTACCCGCTGGTCCGGCAGGGACCGGGGACCGGGACAAATCCCCTGCCTGAGTACACCTGACCCGTCAAGCGGGGAACACAGAGCACCCTGGGCCAGCGTGCGGGAATGTTCCCCGAGCGAGAGGAGCGGTCGTTCCGTTAGATGGGATGCGCGTCCCAGTAGCGCTCAAGTACGTCTGCGGCATCGCGGAATTCCGCCCATCCTGCTGGTGTCATCCGAAACCAAGCCTGCTCCAGACCGGCATCGTCAACGCCCAGCGCCTCGAGCGGTTCGATGAGGCCGTCTCCGAGCAGCAACCTGATGGCAGCAATGATGTGTTCCTCTCCGACAAGGGCCAAGCCGTGGGGGGCGACCTCGCCGTGGTCTCGCATCGTCGTGAGCGTCTCCGAATCGTCGGCGAGTGAGTCGAGGACCATCAGCGTAAGCGACGGCATGTCCTCAGGAGGCTCCTGAGTCGCGGGAACGGGTTCGCTCTCGAACCGACGCAGGGGTGCGTCGGATTCAATGCGCCGCGCAATGAACGCATAGAAGCCGTGGCCGTCGCGGTCGATTGGGCGAAACGGCGATCGCTTGTCCGAGCGGCGGTTCGCGTCGAGCAGACGACGCATCCAACCGCCACGCGAGTGGCCCGCGCTCATGCGCAGACGCTACCGCGAATGCTCGGGCCACGGCCTAGGTACTTCGCGCCGCCCTGGGCCAGCGTGCGGGAATGTAGCCAGACGCTCGCGGTCCAACTGACGGGTTCAGCGGCAGCGGAAGCCCGCGATGAGAAGTGCAACTGCGCCCGAAGATGTTGCTTCGCCAAAGCGTCCCGGCCGAGCGACGACGGCAAACAACACGGACCTCTCATTGAACCGCGGGAGCAATGGCGTCACGGTCGGCTTGGCGCTGGCGTCGATGACCCACCGCGCGAGTTGCAGCGGCGTCTTGATGGTCCCGTTCGCGCCGGTGTCGTTGGCCGAGAAGTGGACCATCGACGGGCGTCGGCAACGTCCCTTCATCTTCCGGTCAAGGAGTCGCGAGACCTTACCGATGGCGCCCGGATCGGCGTTTGCGTCGACCGCTACCCCATAGTCCAACCCCGCGAGCGCGGCAATCTTCAGGCGAGTGTCGAGCACCGTCCCAAAGCGTCGTTCGCGCCGCACGGCGCGCAGGAGGCAGAGCGCGGTCGTTCGAAGCTCCGCGACCTGGTCCGGTCTCCACGGCTGAACCGGATCCTGGGCGGAGCATTCCTTGAGGAGTGCGATTGGCGTGGCCGTTGCACTCACCGATCGAGCGTCCCCGACGGCGGGAGCAAACACGACAGCGATGCATGCAGCCGTCAGCGCGATTCGGAACACAGCGCGATCATACGGCGGCGGTCGACAGCCCTTTGCACATCCCCGGGTTCGGGGAACCTCGTCGCCCCTGGGCCCGCGCCCCTACGCCGCCGCCCCCACCCGCCCCGGCGTCAGCACGCGCTCGAGAAACGCGACCTGGTCGCCGACGGCCCGCTCGAAGTCCTCGCCGAGGTAGATGTCGAAGTGGCCGATCGGGTAGTGGACGACCTCCCCGAGCGGGGCGTTGCGACCCATCCGCTCGGCCGGCTCGGGCGGGGTCGTCTCGTCGCGGTCGCAGACGCAGACGAGCACCGGACAGGCGATCCGACGCGCCAGCTGCACCGGGCGCCACGTGCCGACGAACAGCATGATCCGCGCGCCGACCTCCGGCCTCCAGCGCGAGCCCTCGGGGATGACTGCGGCGAACCCCGGATGGGCCTCGGGCGCGGTCATCACCGCGTAGCTCCCGGGCGGACCGGTCGGCGGCATCAGCACGGGTGGCCGCCCGCGCAGCCCGGCGACGAGGTCGCGGATGCCGTCGACGGTCCCGCGCAGGGCATTCTTCGGCGGCGTGATGCGCAGCTGGACACGACCGTCGGCGAACGGCGCCTGGGCGATGACCGCAGCGATCGCCGGGTCGTGCGCAGCGACGTCGATCACGTGCCCGCCGCTGAACGAGGAGCCGAACAGGGCGACGCGCGCCGGATCGATCCAGTCCTGGCGACGCGCGAACGCGATCGCCGCGCGGTAGTCCTGCTGCTGGCGGCGGATGTCGATGACCTGGCGCGGCTCGCCGCCGCTGTCGCCGAACCCGCGGTAGTCGAACAGGATCACGCCGAGGCCGGCGGCTGCGAAGCGCTCGGCGTACGGCGGCAGGCCGTCCGCCCGCGTGGCGCTGAAGCCGTGCGCCATCACGACGCACGGCACGCGGTCTACGCCGTGCGCCGGCTCATAGACCCATGCCGCGAGCTCGTCGGCTCCGGACCTGATCCGCACATCGCTGGGCGTGGTGCTCATGCCGCCTCCCGTCGTTCGTCTGCGAGGTCTTCCACAACGGCCTGGGCCGCAAGATATCCGGGCGCACCGGTCACGGCCCCGCCCGGATGCGCACCCGAGCCCGCCAGGTACAGCCCCTCCACGCCGCCGAACGCCCGCGGGCCGAAGCGCCGCTCCAGCAGCTGGGAGCCGAGCATCTCGCCGTGGAAGATGTTGCCGCCCGTGATGCCGAACCGCGCCTCGAGCTCTGCCGGGCCGAGCGCGAGGCACTCGACGATCCGGTCCGGAAATGCCGGGCAGACCTCGGCGAAACGCGCGATCGCAAGGTCCGCGGCCACATCGGCGTCGATGTCGGGCGGGAAGCACTGGCAGAACATCGACATGACGTGGCGCCCCGCGGGCGCGAGCGTCGGGTCGGCGGTCGTCTGGCATGCCGCCTCGATCCACGGACGCTGCGCCGGCCGGCCCGCTCGGGCGTCGGCCGCCGCGACCTCCAGATCGGCGAGCGTGAAGCCGATGTCGATCGTCCCAGACCACGGGTCCGGCCCGGGCCAGACGGGGAAGTCGGGGAGACCGTCGAGCAGGACCATGACCTTCACGACCGGGCTGGCGGTGTTCCACCCCTCCGGCCGCGGGACGCCGGCGAGCGCCGCCGTCCGGACCGGATCGGTGTTGGCGACGACGACGCGGGCGGACAGCTCGTCGCCTCCTCCGAGGACGACGCCCCGCGCGCGGCCGGACGACGCGTCGCGCAGCACCCGCTCGACCGCCGTGTCGAGTCGGACCGTCGCCCCGGCGGCCACGGCCGCGCGCCGCAGCGCCTCGGTGACAGCGCCCATGCCGCCGCGGGCAAAGCCCCAGACCCCAGGATCTCCGGCCGCCTCGCCCAGATCGTGGAAGAACCCGACGAACGCGGTCCCCGGATCGGACGGGCCGGCGAGCGTGCCGATCAGGCCCTGGATCGCGAACGGCACGCGCACGGCCTCGGTCGGGATGCCGGCGAGATCGTCGGCGATCGACCCGTCGAGGATCTCGGGCCCGACGGCCTCCAGCCAGCGGCCGCGGTCGGCGGGCTCCAGCAGCAGCGGCCGGGCTCGGGCGGCCGCCGCCGACCAGCGCCCGGCCCAGGCGCGGTACCCCTCGGCGTCGGCGGGCGACCAGTCGCGCGCCAACTGCTCGGCCGTCCGGTCACGCGAGGACCAGGTGACGACCTTGCGCCCGTCGGGCTGCGGCGCGAACAGGTACGGCTCGTGCGCCTCGACGACGAGGCCGTGCGCGGAGAGGTCCAGGTCGTCGATGATCCGCTTGCACAGCAGCGACAGCGTGTACGCCCCGGGCGACGCCCGGACCCCGGGCCAGAGCTCTTCGGTGACGCAGCAGCCCCCGGCGATGTCCCGGCGCTCGACGACCTCGACGTCGAGCCCTGCCCGCGCCAGGTAGGCCGCCGTAACGAGCCCGTTGTGTCCGGCGCCGATGATGACCGCGTCGCGCATCGCCCCGGGGAACCTACGCCGCTCTGTGAGACTCCGCGGCATGGACACGCTGAGCACCGGTCACGTCCTCGCCGAGGCGCCGCGCGGGCTGCCCGACGGCTCGGTGCTGTTCAGCGACGTCGTCGCCGGCGGCGTGTGGCGGATCCCGGCGACCGGACGGCGGCGGCCCGAAATCGTCATCCCCAAGCGCCGCGGCGTCGGCGGGCTGCTCCCGCACGCCGGCGGCGGCATCGTCGTCTCCGGCCGCGATCTGGCGCTCGTCGCGGCCGACGGCCAGACGCGCAGCCTGCTGCAGCCGCCGGGCGTCATGGGGATCAACGACGTCAGCTCCGACGGCGCGGGCGGGGTGCTCGCCGGGGCGCTGCGCTTCCGCCCGATGGCCGGCGAGGACCCGGTGCCGGGCGAGGTGTGGCAGGTCCCCGCCGGCGGCGGCGAGCCCCGTGTCGTCGCCGAGGACGTCGTCTGGCCCAACGGCATCGGCTTGTCACCCGACGGCGAGACGCTCTACGTCGCCGACTTCCACGCCGCCTGCGTCCTCGCCTACGACCGGGACGGCGGCGGGCGGCGGGTGTTCGCGCTGTCGCCGCGCGGCTCGTGCGACGGGCTGGCCGTCGACGCGCAGGGCGGCGTCTGGGTGGCGCTCGGGCCGGGCGCCGGGATCGGCCACCTCGACGCGTCGGGCGCGCTCGTCGAGATCGTCGAGATCCCGGCCGCCTTCGTCTCCAGCGTGTCGTTCGCGGGCGACGACCTGTGCGACCTGCTCGTCACGACCGCCGGGAGCGTGCTGCGCGGGCGGTCACCGGTGCCCGGGCTGCCGGTGCCGCCGGCGACGCTGTAGTCACGGTCCGGCTGGTTCGCGACCGCGTTTCGAACGCTCGCGATCGTCCGCCGAGGTCCCGAGTCCGGCGGGTCAGGAGCGCAGAATCGACCCGCGCGATCTCCAGCCAGGACCCCGGCGACCCACGAACCGGGAGTTTGTCCGTCCATGCCGGACAAACTCCCACGTACGCGATGGAGACCGCGCGCTTTCTGACGCGCGGCGCGCGAACTGCCACGCGACCGCGACGGCCGACCACCAGCGCGCGCACGACCTGACCCTCCGACCAGCCGCAGTTCGTCCCGCGCGACGCGCGCCGGACGGCCGTGGACGCGGGTGCGGCCCCCGGCACACCTAGCGGCGCAGCAGCAGCGCTGCCCATTCGCCGCCGTGGCGGCGGCCCGCCTCGAGCAGCCCGTGCGGGGCGAACGCCGCGGCGACCTCGTCCGCCTCGTCGGCCAGCAGGCCGCTGGCCACCAGCGCCCGCGGCGGCTCGCCGTCGAAGCCCGCCCGCGCGACCTGCACGAGCAGGGGCCGCAGCAGGTTGGCGAGGGCGGTCGGCGCCGTCGGGACGGGACCGTCGCGCAGCAGGTCGAACCGCCGCGCCTCGACGGCGACGGCGTTGACGGCGGCGTTCTCCAGCGTCGCCGCGACGCTCTCGGCTTCGTGATCGACGCCGAGCACCGGGGCCCAGCCCAGGCGCGCGGCGGCGATGCCCAGCACGCCCGATCCGCAGCCCAGGTCGACGCAGGCACCGCCGGGCTCCAGCTCGAGCAGCAGTTCCAGGCACAGGCGCGTCGTGTGGTGGGCGCCGGTGCCGAACGCCTGGCCCGGATCGATCACGAGGTCCTGCGCGCCGTCGTCGCCGGGCGGCTCCCACGGCGGCCGCACGCGCAGCACCGGACGGTCCGGGTCGGGGCCGACGGCGACCGGCCGGTGGAACGCCTTCCAGCGCTCGTGCCAGTCGTCGGGGATCTCCTCGGTCACGACCTCGACCAGCGCGCCGCCGATCGCGGCGGTCAGATCGGGCAGGTCCGGGAGTTCCCCCGGCGGGCCGTAGACGGCGTACTCGATGACGTCGCCCAGGTCGCGTTCCTCGACGCCGGACGGCGCCAGCTCGAGCAGCTCGGCGAGCGCGATCTCGGCGTCCTCGCGGCGGACGCGCAGCGCGAGGCGGATCATCAGCGCCCGCCGAACAGGCGGCGCAGCTTCTGCGTGACGCTCTCCGTCGTCGCCATGTTGTCCGCGGTCAGCGACTCGGCCAGCCGCTTGGTCAGCTCGCGCTGCTCGGCGGTCAGCCGCCGCGGCACGAGGACGTTGAGGACGACGCGCAGGTCGCCGCGGCGTTCGGGCCGGCGCAGCTGCGGCATCCCGGCACCGCGCAGCGTGACGATGCCGCCGGGCTGGGAACCGGCGGGGACCTCCACCTGCACGTCACCGTCGAGACCCTCGACGGTGAGCTTCGCGCCGAGCGCCGCGAGCGGTGCGGGCACGTCGAGCGCGGTCACGAGGTCGTCGCCGTCCCGCAGCAGGCGCTCGTGCTGGCGCACGCGGATCTGGACGTAGAGGTCGCCCGGCGGACCGCCGCGCTCGCCGGCGTGACCACGGCCCTGCAGGCGGATGCGCTGCCCGTCGGCGATGCCGGCCGGCACGTCGATCTCCACCTCGCGGCGGCGCACCAGGCGCCCATGGCCGTCGCAGTCGTCGCACGGGGAGTCCGGGATCCGCCCCTCGCCGCCGCAGGCGTCGCACGCGGTGGTGCGCATGACCTGGCCGAACGGCGAGCGCGTGACCATCTGCACCACGCCGGCGCCATCGCAGCGGTCGCAGCGCTGCACGTCGGTCCCCGGCTCGCCGCCGGATCCGCCGCAGCGCTCACAGGCGTCGACGGCCTCGAACGCCACCGTCGTGCGCGATCCGCCCGCGGCCTGCGCGAGGTCGATCTCGGTCCCGACGATCGCGTCCTCGCCCTGGACCGGGCCGCTGTGGCTCGCGGCGAAGCCGCCGCCGAACTGCGGGCCGAAGAACGCCTCGAACAGGTCGCCGATCGAGCCGAACGCGTCGAAGTTGGGCCGCATCCCGCCGCTGCGCAGGCCCTCGTGGCCGTAGCGGTCGAAGATCTCGCGGCGCTTGGGATCCGACAGGATCTCGTAGGCCTCGGCCGTCTCCTTGAACTTGTCCTCGGCCTGTGGGTCGTGCGCGTTGACGTCCGGGTGCAGCTCGCGCGCCAGCTTGCGAAAGGCCTTCTTGATCGTCGTCTCGTCGGCGTCACGGGTGACGCCGAGGACCTCATAGGGGTCCCTGGGAAGGGTGCTGGACAACGCCGTGCCTTTCGCTACCGCTCGTAGACGTCTTCGATGTACCGCGACAACTGTGCCGCCGCGTCCCGGACGGTGGCGATCGAGGCGCCGTAGTCCATGTGCAGCGGGCCGATCACCGAGACCGTCCCGAGTGTCCGTGACGGAAGACCGTAGCCCGCCGCCACCAGCGCGAGCGACCGGAGCGCGGGCAGCTCGTTCTCGCTGCCGATCCGCACGAGCACGTCGCGCGATCCGAACGCCGCCCGCAGCGCGCCCAGCAGGGTCACGCGGCGCTCGAGCGCGTTCATCAGGTCGTTGATCTGCTCCAGGTCCTGCAGGCGGTCGGCGCCGAGCAGGCGCGAGGCGCCCTCGACGTAGACGCGCTCCTCCTCGGCGTGCTGCAGATCCGCGAGGGCGGGCGCGAGCGCACCCAGGAACCGCTGCTCGGTGCCTCCGAGCGAGGGGTCGGCGATCCGCTGGGCGACCATCCGCGACCCCAGCCCGTGACCGACCAGGCGGTCGGCGAGATAGGCGGCGGCCCAGGTGACCAGGCCGGGATCGACCGCGCTGTCGAAGGCCGTGACACGCTTCGTGACGCCGCCCGTCGAGGTGATGACGACCGTCATCACGACCTGCGGCTGCAGCAGGAGCACATCGACGTGGCGCACGGTCGCGCTCTCCGGCGGCGGCGCGGACACGATCGCCATCAGGTTCGTCACCTGCGACAGCGTCTCGGTCGTCGTGCGCATCGCCTGGTCCAGCTCGCGCTGCATCAGCGACAGGTCGAGCTTCGCGCCGCGCGGCGCGTCGGCCGGCAGCAGGCGATCGACGTAGAAGCGCCGGCCCAGATCCGTCGGCACGCGTCCGGCCGAGGTGTGCGGATGCGCGAGCAGCCCGTGCTCCTCGAGGATCGCCAGCTCCGCGCGCACGGTCGAGGGCCCGCAGTCGAGTTCCGCATCGACGGCGAGCGCCTTGGATCCCACGGGCAGGCCGGTCGCCTGGTGGGCCTCGACGACCTTGCGCAGGATCAGCTCTTGGCGTGCGGACAGCACGCCGGGAAGTGTACGAGCGCGCGGGCTGGACGGGAGCGCTTCAGACGATGGTCGCGACGGTCCCGCCGTCGGCCGACCAGGCCGCCCCGGCCACCGCGCTGGCCCGTTCCGAGCAGAGGAACACGATCACGTCGGCGATCTCGCCGGGCTCGGCGAACCGGCCCAGCGGCACGCCGGCGGAGCGCCGCGCGATCGACTCCTCCTTCGTCGAGCCCTCGGCGGCGGCGAGCTGGTCGGCCATCCCGCCGGGCGCCATCCACAGCTCGCTCGACACCGGGCCGGGCGCGACGGCGTTGACGAGCACGCCCTCGCGGGCATAGGCGTCGGCATAGGCGCGCGACAGCGAGAGCTGCGCGGCCTTGGTGACGCTGTACGCGGCGTTGTAGAGCGACGGGCGCTTGCCCGCCGACGAGCAGACGTTGACGATCCGCCCCCACCCGTGCTCGGCCATCCGCGGCGCCGCCGCGCGCATCAGCCGCGCCGGCGCGAGCACGTTCAGCGCGTACTGCGCGAGCCAGTCCTCGTCGGTCAGCTCGGCGAGCGGCTTGGCCCAGGTCGTGCCGGCGTTGTTGACCAGCACGTCCACGCCGCCCATCTGCTCAGCGCAGGTGGCGATGATCCGCTCGTCCGCGGCCGGGTCGGTGACGTCGCAGGCGAGGTAGTCGGCGCGCTCGCCGATCGCGTCGGCAACGGCGCGCAGCTCGTCCTCCCCGCGCGCCACGAGCAGCACGCGCGCACCGGCCGCCGCGAGCCGCTCGGCGGTCGCGCGTCCGATCCCGCGGCTCGCCCCGGTGACGACGCACACCCTGTCGCGAAGCTCGAGGTCCATGCCGTGCATCATCGCGCGCCGCGCAAGCCCGCGACCCTGTGACGGTTGCCACTTGACTCCCGGAGCGCGACGCGGGAAGGTCCACGCACGCGACCGGCGGCTTTGGGGGCAACCGGACGCTGTTTGGGGGAATCGCACCGCCGGCGGGTTGAGGGACCCGTCGGCGGCGCGGGGTTACTTGGGTCCACGTAGTGCGGGAGCCCTGCTACGGCGGGGCTTTCTGCTGTCCGGGGGCAGTTGCGCCCGCAACTTGGTAGCAACGTGGTAGCGGGATCCGGCCAACCTGCCCGCCATCGGTGCCAGCCTCGCCCCCTGAGCGAACGGTCAGCGGCCGGCGACGAGGTACACCGCGAGGGCTCCGAAGCGGCGGTCAGGCTATTGGGCAGCCGACGACGGCCCGCGTGCGCTTGCCGCTCGCGGCGATCACCGTCGCACGCTGGTAGTAGAGGTGCCGCTTGCCGGCGCAGGGCCGGCGCAGGTAGAGCCTGACCGTCACTGGCGTCGCGACGAACCGGCCGTCAGCGCAGTCGGGGGTGCACGTGTTCTCGTATTGGGTGCCGGTGCCAACGGCAACGCTGCCGCCCCACTGAGTCCAGCGCATCCGCGTGGCGTACCAGCCGAGGTCGGCACACGCGAACGCGACCGTCTTGGGCCGCTGCACGCCGCCACGGCAGTTCTCGCTCGCAAGTATCGCGCCGTAGTGAGCGCGACTCCCAGTGGCATTGCCGGGGATCGCGAGAACCACGAGTGTGAGGGCAAGGGCTGCGAGTGGACGGGTCATGCGGCGACGCTATCTGACCCGCTGGGCGATGGGGGGTCGTGTCGTTGCAACCCCTCGGCTGGAAGCTCGACCACGGCGCAGTCGTCACCGAAGACGACTGCATCCGCCGCTGGGGCTTCCAGGCGTGTGACGGGCTCGCGCGCATTGTGCGACCGGGGGCGGTGTTCTAGCGTCAGCGGGCGCCGACGTGCTGCCCACGTTGCCGGCCCGAGGCGAACCATGTCAAAGAGGGTGTCCGCCGACCAAGCGGCGCCCACGAGCACCGCTAAGAGCGCAAAGACGCGTGCCCGCTGGGACGAAGCAGGGGCGCGACCCACCGGCCGGATTGTTCGATGGCAGCGTCTGCGGGCACTACTGCCGTTCGTTCCCGTGTTCCTGGTGTAGCATCGCGCCGTCGTTCGATACCAGCGCAGCACGTCAGGGGGCCGTGGTGATGAGGAAGGCGAGTTTGGGAGCGTGCTTTGTCGCGCTGACGCTCGGTGCGGCACAGCCGGCAAACGCGGTTCCGCTGCCGTCGTCCACTGCATATACGGCCACCTGGACGAAATACGGCTGCGTGGACACCGCCGATGGGTACCGCTCGTTTGGCGGCATTCGTACCGAGGTGCTCAAGTTGCCGGATCGCACCGGCGTGTACTACCAGGAGGTCGACATCCGGATCGACAAGCAGGTCGGCTTCAGTGCGACCTCACCCACCTGGCGCAAGGTCGCGAACGAAAAGTACGACTGGTCGCGGTTCACCGCCGCGTCGCTCCCGACGTACTCCACCTCAGGGGTCCGCACCGGCCTGCAACCGGACACCGGGATACTGACAGCGAAGGCTACCGTGACTCTTCGACGCGTACGGACCGGCCCCGACAAGAAAGTCTGGCGCTACACGGTGCGCAGCACGACCTTCAGCTGCGCCAGGATAGACGGAGCAGGGTAGATCCGAGGGCCGTCTGGCCCGTGCGAGCACAAGCGGGGGCCCATCCCAGGGCAGCCATAGCGACCGGCCTGGGATCGGCCAGGGTCACGACGCGCGAGCGTGGTCCGCTAAGGACCGCGTTTGTCGGCCCAAAATTTCCGGCGGCACCGATCCCCACGCAGGCAGCAGGGAACCGCCTTCCAAAACCAAAATCGCTAGCTGCCACCCTCAATATTTGTAAGGTCGCGCGCCGTTGTTGCTACTCCCGCCTCCCCGACCCGGCGTGGTGGGCAAGCTCGGACAGGGCCGGCGAGCTGGTGGGATAGGGCTAGGCCGCGCCTCGCCGCTACCACGCCGCGCTACAGGCGGTGGGCATCGGGGATGCCGACGGGTCGCAACACGGTCGGCGACGCGTTGGACGCCACGCGCATCGGCACGGCGTTCCGCAAGGCGATGACGGATGCCGGGCTCGGGCACAAGCGCGACAACCTGCCGCGCGCCGAGCGGTTCACGTTCCATGATCTGCGGCACACGTTTGCCACGCTCACCGCTCGCGTCTGGCAACCGACCGAGCTACAGGCCTACATGGGGCACGCGGACCTCAAGACGACGCAGCGATACCTCCACCATGTGCCACGGCAGAGGGCTGCCGCCGAGGCGAGTGCCGCGATCCGCGCCATGCTCGCCGAAGTTGGTAGCGAACTTGGTAACGAAACCCCCATTTCGGATATGCCGCAGGCCGCATAGCTCGCCTGAGAGGCCTTGCCACGCTTGACGTGCCCTCGCCTTGACGATTTGAGGGACCCGTCGGCGGCGCGGGGTTTCCCCGCTCGTCAGCGCCCCGGACGCAGCCGAGTCAGGCCGCGCACGTCGTACCCGACCTCTTCGTCGGCGATCATCACATTGCGGTCGATGTAGACGCGTCGCACGTAGCCGCGCCGGGCGTCGTAGGTGACCCGCAGCCCGGCGACGCGATCGTGGATCGCACCGGCGACGACCGCGAACAGGCGCGGCACCGTCGCGACGCCGCGCAGCCGCGACGCGACGGATCCGGGGCGCCCGCCGCGGACCGTGATCGTCGCGTGCCCGTCGCGCGGCCCGCAGAAGCAGGTCTGCGTCACGCTGAACCGGTAGCTGGCGAAGCCGTGCGCGTGCCAGCGCGAGCGCGCCGCGGCCAGCTCGCGAGCGCTACGCCCGCTGACGATGGCGGCGTCGGGCGTGCCCGAAGGCTGCGGCGCGGCAGCGGCCGCGCGGCCGCCGAGCGGGAGTGCGACGGCGGCGGCGAGCAGTCCGGCGATGAGCATGCGCATGCCCGTACTACGCCGGCGGCGGCGCGGCGTCACAGCCCGCCGCGGCTACTTCGAGTCGCCGAGTTCGAGCACCGCGAGGAACGCCTCCTGCGGAACCTCGATACGGCCGACCTGCTTCATGCGCTTCTTGCCCTCCTTCTGCTTCTCGAGCAGCTTGCGCTTCCGCGAGATGTCGCCGCCGTAGCACTTGGCGATCACGTCCTTGCGGAACGCCTTGACCGTCTCGCGGGCGACGATGTGCGACCCGATCGCCGCCTGGATCGGCACGTCGTACTGCTGGCGCGGGATCTTCTCGCGCAGCTTCTCGGTCAGCATGCGGCCGACGGCGTAGGCCTTGTCCTTGTGCACCAGCATCGACAGCGCGTCGACCGGGTCGCCGGCCAGCAGCACGTCGAGCTTGACGAGGTTCGACGCCTTCAGGTCGGTGATCTCGTAGTCCAGCGAGGCGTAGCCGCGCGTGCGTGACTTCAGCTGGTCGAAGAAGTCGAGGACGATCTCCGCCAGCGGCAGGTCGTAGGTCAGCTGCACGCGCCCGGCCGACAGGTAGTGCATCCCGGCTTGCTCGCCGCGCTTCTCCTGGCACAGCTCCATGATCGTCCCGATGTACTCGCTCGGGGTCAGGATGCTGGCCTTGATCATCGGCTCGCGGATCTCGGCAACGCGCGCCGGATCGGGCATGTCGGAGGGGTTGTGGACCTCGACGATCTCGCCGTTGGTCAGCTCGACCTCGAAGCCGACCGACGGCATCGTCGCCATCAGGTCGAGGTCGTACTCGCGCTCCAGGCGCTCGCGCACGATGTCCATGTGCAACAGGCCGAGGAAGCCGCAGCGGAAGCCGAAGCCGAGCGCGTCGGAGGTCTCCGGCTCCCAGCTGAGCGCGGCGTCGTTCAGCACCAGCTTCTCCAGCGCGTCGCGCAGCTCGGGGTAGGCGTCGGAGTCGATCGGGAACAGGCCGCAGAAGACCATCGGCTTGACCTCGCGGTACCCGGGCAGCGCCTCGGCGGCCCCGTGGTGCTTGGTCGTCAGCGTGTCGCCGACGCGCAGCGAGGTGACGTCCTTGATTCCGGTGATGAGGTAGCCCACCTCGCCGGCGGCGAGCTGGTCGGTGCTCACCATCTGCGGGCTGAAGAACCCGACGTCGTCGATCTCCGCCTCCGTCGTGGCGGCCATCGCGCGGATCGCCTCGCCCTTCTTGAAGACCCCGTCGACGACGCGGATGTAGGCGACGACGCCGCGGTACTGGTCGAACTCGGAGTCGAAGATCAGCGCGCGGGCCGGCGCGTCGGGATCGCCGCTCGGCGGCGGGACCTTGGCGATGAGCTCCTCGAGAACGGCGCCGACGCCCTCCCCCGTCTTGCCGGAGATCGTGAGGATGTGCTCGGCCGGCTCGCCGAGCAGCTCGGCGACCTCCTCGCTGACCCGCTCGGGCTCGGCGCCCGGCAGATCGATCTTGTTGAGGCACGGGATCAGCTCGAGCCCCGCGTCCACTGCGAGGTAGGTGTTGGCCAGCGTCTGCGCCTCGACGCCCTGTGAGGCGTCGACGACGAGCAGCGCGCCCTCGCACGCGGCCAGCGACCGCGAGACCTCGTACGTGAAGTCCACGTGGCCGGGCGTGTCGATGAGGTGCAGCTGGTAAGTCTGACCGTCGCGGGCCTCATAGAACACGCGAACCGCCTGTGCCTTGATCGTGATGCCGCGCTCGCGCTCGAGGTCCATCGAGTCCAGGAGCTGGGCGCGCATCGCGCGCGCATCGACCGTCTTGGTCATCTCCAGGATGCGATCGGCCAGCGTCGACTTCCCGTGGTCGATGTGGGCGATGATCGAGAAGTTGCGGATGTGTGCCTGGTCGACCACGGCTCTACAGGGTAGGGCGCGCGCGGCGTGATCCCGCGAGGCGTCAGGCGCGACGGCGCGACAGCCGGTCGGCGACGGCGTCGCGGATCTGCCGGGCCTCCGGCACGCGCAGCGCGATGACGGCGAACCCGTAGGCGGCCAGGCCGACCGTCAGCGCAGTCCCGACGGAAAGCAGCTGCCCGGGCAGGGAGCGACCGGCGAGCTCGTCGAGCCCCCGCCACAGCCCGTGCGCGACGACCGCCAGCAGCGCCGACGCGGCGAGGATGCGCGTGATCGCAGCGAGCGTCTCGGCGCCTTCGAGCTGCCCGCCGAGCTCGCGGCGCAGGTAGTACGCCTGGCCGGCGGTCATCGCGGCGCTCGCGACGCCCGTGCCGAAGACGATCCCCCCGACCCCGAATGGCTTGTACAGCGCGAGCGCGACGACCGCGTTGACGATCAGCGTCGCGCCGCCGAGCGCCGTCGGCAGCCACGGGCGCTGCAGCGAGAAGAACGTGCGCGTCAGCAGCAGGTTCACGCCCGCGAACGGGAGGCTGAACGAGAACCAGAACAGTGCTTCGGAGACCAGGCGCGTCGAGTCGGCGTCGAACTCGCCGCGCTCGTACACCAGGCGCGTGATCGGCTCGGCGAGCACGAGCGTGCAGGCGGCGGCCGGGATCAGCAGCAGGAAGATCTGCCGCGTGCCCGTGCCCATGAGCCCGCGCAGCCCGTCGAAGTCGCGGCGTGTGGCGAGCCGCGCGAGCGCGGGAAACAGGACGGTCGCGACCGCGACGCTGAACATGCCCTGCGGGAGCATGTAGATCCGAAAGGCGGCGTCGATCGCGCGCGGTGCCCCCTCGGTGACGGCCGCGCCGAGCGCCGAGTTGATGAGCATGTTGAAGTTGATCAGGCCGAGGCTCAGCGTCACAGGCAGCATCAGCGCGAGCACCTGCTTGACGCGCGGGTCGCGGAAGTCGACCTTGCGCTCGAACTCGAAGTCGAGCCTGCGCAGCACCGGCAGGCACATCACGAGCTGCACGAGGGTCGCCGCGAGTACCGCGATCGCGTACGCGTAGAGCTGCTCGTCGCCGTCGAACAGCGGCCGCAGGACGACGAGCAGGCCGATGATCACGAAGTTCCACACCAGCGGCGCGAGCGCCTGGATCGAGAAGTGGTCGTAGGCGTTGAGGACCCCGATCAGGAGGCCGTTGAGGCCCAGCAGCAGGACGATCGGAAACAGCACCTGCGCGAGCCCGACCGTGAGCCCGTCCAGCTCAGGCGTGAACTTGTCGCCCGGAATCAGCGCGGGCATGAGGTACGGCGCGATCAGCACGAAGAAGACGCTGATCGCCGTCAGCGCCGCGGTGATGAGGACCACGAACGTCGAGGCGAGCTGGAATGCCTCGCGCCGCCGGCCCTTCTCGAGCAACTCCGTGAAGACCGGGACGAAGGCGGCGCTCAGCGCGGCGTCGGCGAACAGGTTGCGCACGAGGTTCGGCACCTGAAAGGCGAGCGTGAACGCCGAGAACGCGCCGCTCGTGCCGAAGTAGCTCGACGCGACGATCTCGCGGATCAGCCCGGCGATCCGCGACAGGCCGGTGAGGATCGAGAAGATCGCGGTGTTGCGCGCGATCCGCCCAGGCTTCGCGGGCGTCCCGGCCGGTGGGCGTGTCTCGGCCGTCATCCGTGCGCTACTCTACGACCAGCCGCGGCCCAGTCTGCGGCGCTTTGACGCCATGGCCAACATTCATTCACAGAAGAAGCGGATCCTGCGCTCCGAGCGCGAGCGCCTCGAGAACCGCCATTACACGTCGGCGATCCGCACGTACTTCCGCCGCCTCGAGGCAGCGGTCGCCGCCAAGGACGACACGCTCGCCGACGCCGAGTTCCTGACGCTGCTCAGCACGATCGACAAGGCCGTCAAGCGCGGCGCGCTGCACAAGAACACCGGCGCCCGCAAGAAGTCCCGCGCCACCCGCGTTCGCCGCGGCCCCGCCGCCTGACCCCCTCGCGCGACCTCCGCTTCGAGCAGCGCCTCTTCCCAGAGGCGCTTTTTCGTGGTGCGGCTCAACCCTCGAGCGCCTCGGCGGTATCCATCCACTCGGCCTCGAGCGCCTCGCGCTCCTGCACGAGCGCCGCCAGCGCGGATTGCAGCTCGCGCAGGCGCACATGGTCGGTCGCCGCGGCTGCCATGTCGTCGTGCAGCGTCGTCTCCCGGGCGGCGAGCTTCTCGATCGAGCGCTCGAGGCGCGCGACCTCCTTGCGCGCGCCGCGCGCGTCCGCCGAGGCGCGGCGCTCCTCGCGGCGACCGTCCGCAGCGCCGCGCGATGCGCCCGCGCCGGCGACGTGGGATCCCGCGCCCTTGCGCTGCCCGGACGCGGCCGTCTGGGCCGGCGCAGCGACCGCTGCGCGCGACTGCAGGTACTGCTCGATGCCACCCGGCAGGTGCCGGATGGCGCCGTCGGGCGTCAGCGCGTGGACGTTGTCGCAGACGCGCTCGACGAAGTAGCGGTCGTGGCTGACCACGACGAGCGTGCCGGGCCAGCCGTCGAGCAGGTCCTCCAGCGCCGTCAGCGTGTCGATGTCGAGGTCGTTGGTCGGCTCGTCGAGCAGCAGCATGTTCGGCTCGCCCATCAGCAGGCGCATGAGCGCCAGGCGCCGCCGCTCGCCGCCGGACAGGTCGCGCACGAGCGTGCGCGCCTTGTCGCCGCGAAAGCCGAAGCGATCGCACAGCAGCGCGGCCGTGATCTGGATGCCGTCGCTGAGCGTCGCCAGGCTCTTGACCGCTTCGAGCGATTCGAGCACGCGCTCATGGCCCGGGATCTCGGCGGTGTCCTGCGACAGGTGGGCGAGGCGCACGGTCGCGCCGCGGTCGACGTGGCCCGACGACGGAGCGAGCTCGTCGGCCAGCAGCTTCAGCAGCGTCGTCTTGCCCGATCCGTTGACGCCGACGAGCGCCACGCGATCGCCGGGACCCAGCCGCCACGTCACGCCGCGCAGCACCGACACGCCGTCGAAGGCCACCGAGACATCCTCGACCTCGACGACCTTCGTGCCCAGGCGCCGCGTCGCGAAGCGCAGCAGCTCGGCGCGATCGCGCGGCTCGGGCTCGTCGGCGATCAGCGTGTTCGCCGCCTCGATGCGGAACTTCGGCTTGGACGTGCGCGCCGGCGGCCCGCGACGCAGCCAGGCGAGCTCCTTGCGCAGCAGCTGCCGGCGGCGCGCGTCGCGCGCGGCGTCCTGGCGGTCGCGCTCGGCGCGCGCGAGCACGTACGCCGCGTATCCGCCCTCGTACTGGTGGATCGCGCCATCGGCGACCTCCCACGTCGCCGTGCAGACGGCGTCCAAGAACCAGCGATCGTGCGTCACGACGAGCATCGAGCCGCGGCGCGCGGCGAGGTGCGCCGCGAGCCAGGCGACCGCCTCGACGTCGAGGTGGTTCGTGGGCTCGTCGAGCAGCAGCAGCTCGGGGCTGTCGAGCAGCAGCTTGGCGAGCGCGATGCGGCGCCGCTCGCCGCCCGACAGTGGCGCGATCGGGGTGTCGATCCCCTTCGGGAAGCGGTGTAGCGCGACGCCGCCGAGCAGTCCGTCGAGGACCGAGCGAAACGTGCTGTCGGCCGCCCACTCGTGATCGGCGCGCTCGCCCACCAGCTGCGCGCGGATCGTGCTCGCGTCGTCGAGCTCGTCAACCTGGCCCAGCAGATCGAGCTGCAGGTCGCCGGCACGCGTGATCGCGCCCTCGTCGGGGGTCTCGGCGCCCGCGATCAGCCGCAGCAGCGTCGACTTGCCGTCGCCGTTTCGTCCGACGACGCCGATCCGCTCGCCCGCCGACACGCCGAGCGTGATGTCGCGCAGGACCGAGCGACTGCCGTAGCCCTTGCCGACGTCCTTGAAGTTGACGATGTTGCGCGTGGCAGCCATCGCCGACCATCCTGGCGGTCGCGCGAGCTGGGCGGCGTCACGTGGCGAGCACCGGTGGTCGCACGGCGAGCGCCCCGCGGCAGCGAAGGCCGCGGCGACCTCCGCGCGTTCGTCATCGTGGGTTCATATTCTGGACCTAGGGTGCATCGGGTGAGCATCGCCGCGCGCACCACCGGATGGTCGGGCCTCGTCGTGGCATGTGGCGCCGTGGCCTCCGGCTGCGCCACTGCCGGCGTCGACGCTCCGTCGAGTGCACCGCAAGCGCAGGTGCTGCGTCCCGCCACGCCGCCGGCCGGCAGGACCGCCCGCGCGTCGTACGCGCCATGGCCCTCCTTCGGACACGACGCGCAGCACTCGGGCTCCGCGCCCGCCGAGGGTCCGACGTCCGGCACCGTGCGGTGGCGGCGCCGGCTGGAGGGGGCCGTGGTTCCCGGCCCGGTCGTCGGGCGAGGCGCCATCGCGTACGCCGCGAGCAACGGCGGCGTTCTGCATGCGATCGACATCCGCACCGGCCGCGATCGCTGGAAGCTCGACGGCGGCGCGACCTACGGCAGCGATCTCTCGACCAGCCCGCTGATCACGCCCGCGGGTCTCGTGGTCTGGCCGGGGCCCGACGACGCACTGTTCGGCCTCACGTCGGTGGGACGCGTCGCCTGGAAGGTCGGGCTCGATTCCCAGGGCCTGTCGCCCGCGCTCGCACCCGACGGCTCGGTCGTCGTGGGTGACACGAGCGGCACGCTGCGCGCGCTCGCGCCGCCGGGCGTGACGGGCTCGCCGGCCACGCGGTGGAAGCTCGATCTCGGCTCGACCTCGTACGGCAGCCCGGCGATCGGCGCCGACGGCACGATCTACACGACCGTCGACACGGACCTGATCGCGGTCCGCGGCGGCCGGGTGCTGTGGCGCGTGAGCGCCGGCGCGATCAGCGAGGTGTCGCCGGCGATCGCCCCCGACGGCACGATCGTGTTCGCCGCCAACGACGACATCGTCTACGGGGTCCGCCCCGACGGCACGATCCGCTGGCGCCACGGGCTCGGCGCGCTGACGTACTCCTCGCCCGCCATCACGCGCGACGGACTCGTGTACATCGGCGATCACCGGGGCTTCGTCACCGCGCTCAGCGCCGCGACCGGCAAGCCGGTGCTACGCGTCCTGGGGCTCGGGCGCAGCCGCACGCTGCGCTCGGTCGGCGTCTGGACGCAGCCGATCATCGACGCGCGGCACAACGTCTACTTCGGAACGCGGCCCGGACACATCTACGGGTTCGACGTCCGCGGCCACCGGCTCTTCGACATCGACGCGGGGGCGACCGTCGACTCCTATCCGGCGCTCGCGGCCGACGAGCAGTGTCCCGTCGGCCGCGAGCGCCGGATAGGAGTCGACCGTCGCCCCCGCGTCGATGTCGAAGAGCCGGCGGCCGCGGACGTCGAACCCGTAGACGTGCCCGGGCCGCGTCCCGAAGTAGACGTTATGACGGGCATCGACGATCGGCTGCGCCCAGACGCCGACCGAGCGCAGCGCGCTCGTGCGTCCGAGGCCGAGGACGCGGAGCACCGGTTTGCCGGTGGCGGCGCTCAGCGCGGTGACGAAGCCGCGGTGATCGCCGATGTAGACGAGCCCGTCGCGCGTCGCCGTGGGCGACGAATACGTCAGCGCGCCGAGGTCGTGCTTCCAGCGGACCGTCCCGTCTGGCCGCACGCCGTAGACGACGTCGTCGTTGGCGGCGAACACGATCGTTCCGTCGGGGGCGATCGCGGGCGACACCTCGCTGATGTCGCCGGCGCTGACGCGCCACAGCATCCGGCCGTCGCGGACGGCGATCAGGTCCGTGTCGACGGTCGTGTAGACCGTGCCGTCGGCCGCGATCGCCGGGCTGCCGTACGAGGTCGAGCCGAGATCGAGCTTCCAGCGCGTCGCCGGCGTGCCGGTCGCGCCCGGCGGCGCGAGCGCGCGCAGCGTACCGCTCGTGTCACCCAGCACGATCGAGCCGTCGGGTGCGAGCGCGGGCGACAGTCCCGGGGAATCGAGTCCGACCTTCCACGCGACTCGTCCCGCTGGGGTCAGTGCGACGACGGCATCGTCGGGCCCCGGCCAGATCACCAGCCCAGAGGGCGTGATCAACGGGCTCGTGGAGAGGTCCGAGCCATATGTCGAGCCGCCGTCGAACTTCCAGCGATCGCGGCCGTTGCGGATGTCGATCGCATGTAGGACGCCGCCGTTGCTCGCCGCGTAGGCGACGCCGCCGCGATCGACGACGGGTCCCGGGACCACGGGCCCTTCCAGCCGGCGCCGCCAGCGCACGGCGCCGGACGTCGGGCCGTCGACGGGCGCGGAGCCCGAGTGCTGCGCGTCGTGTCCGAACGAGGGCCACGGCGCGTATGACGCGCGGGCGGTCCTGCCGGCCGGCGGCGTGGCAGGACGCAGCACCTGCGATCGGGGCGCGCTCGACGGAACGTCGACGGCGGCCGTGCCGCAGCCGGAGGCTATGGCGCCACATGCCGCGACGAGGCCCGACCATCCGGCGGCGCGCGCAGCGAAGCTCACCCGATGCACCGTAGGTCGAGGATGTGAACGTGTGATGACGAACGCTGGACGTCGCCGCGGCCTCGGGCTGACTTGCCGCGGGCGGAGCGACTGCTCGTCGCGCCCGCCGCAGATGACCGTTCGCTGTCGCGGGGCGCTCGTCGTGCGACCACCGACGCTCGCCACGTGACGCCGTCCAGCTCGCGCGACCGCCAGGATGGTCGGCTATGGCCGCCGCGCGCAACCTCGTCAACCTCAAGGACGTCCACAAGGGCTACGGCAGCCGCTCGGTTCTGCGCGACGTCACGCTCGGCGTGTCGGCGGGCGAGCGGATCGGCGTCGTCGGGCGCAACGGCGACGGCAAGTCGACGCTGCTGCGGCTGCTCGCGGGCGCGGAGGATCCCGACGAGGGCGCGATCACGCGGGCGGGCGGCCTGCGGCTCGCGCTGCTGGACCAGGGCGACGAACTCGAAGACGCGAGCACGATCCGCGCGCAGCTCGTCGGCGACCGCGCAGACCACGAGTGGGCGGCCGACAGCACGTTTCGGTCCGTGCTCGACGGCCTGCTCGGCGGGGTCGCGCTGCGCCGCTTCCCGAACGGGATCGACACCCCGATCGCGCCGTTGTCGGGCGGCGAGCGGCGCCGCATCGCGCTCGCGAAGCTCCTCCTCGACAGCCCCGAGCTGCTGCTGCTCGACGAGCCGACGAACCACCTCGACGTCGAGGCGGTCGCCTGGCTCGCCGCACACCTCGCGGCGCGCCGCGGCTCGATGCTCGTCGTCACGCACGACCGCTGGTTTCTGGACGCCGTCTGCACCGCGACGTGTGAGGTCGCCGACGGCGCGATCCACCAGTACGAGGGTGGCTATGCGGCGTACGTCCTCGCGCGCGCCGAGCGCGACCGCCAGCAGAACGCGCGCGACGCGCGCCGCCAGCAGCTGCTGCGCAAGGAGCTCGCCTGGCTGCGCCGCGGCCCGCCGGCGCGGACGTCCAAGCCGAAGTTCCGCATCGAGGCGGCGAACACGCTGATCGCCGACGAGCCCGAGCCGCGCGACCGCGCGGAGCTGCTGCGCTTCGCGACGCGGCGCCTGGGCACGAAGGTCGTCGAGGTCGAGGATGCGTCGGTCGCGTTCGGCGACGTGTCGGTGCTGCGCGGTGTGACGTGGCGGCTGGGTCCCGGTGATCGTGTCGCGCTCGTCGGGGTCAACGGGTCGGGCAAGACGACGCTGCTGAAGCTGCTCGCCGCCGAGCTGGCCCCGTCGTCGGGTCATGTCGAGCGC
>JBKJRO010000079.1:0-19232 GCA_046594555.1 Solirubrobacteraceae bacterium | reverse complement strand
CGTGCTGCTGACCCGCGCCTTCCACGAGGATCGCGGCGAGCACCGCACGAAGGTCCTGACGCCCGACTCGGCGCACGGCACGAACCCGGCGACGGTGACGATGGCGGGCTACGAGGTCGTCAAGGTCGGCACGAATCCCGACGGCGGCGTCGACGTCGACGACCTGCGGGCCAAGGCCGACGGCGACGTCGCCTGCCTGATGCTGACCAACCCGAACACGCTCGGCATCTTCGACCCCAACATCGAGGAGATCGCCGCGATCGTCCACGAGGTCGGGGCGACGCTCTACTACGACGGGGCGAACCTCAACGCCGTCATGGGCAAGTCGCGCCCGGGCGACATGGGCTTCGACATCGTCCACTACAACCTGCACAAGTCGTTCACGCAGCCGCACGGCGGCGGCGGCCCGGGATCGGGACCGATCGCGGTCAGCGACCGGATGGAGCCGTTCCTGCCGCGGCCGGTCATCACGCGCACCGAGACGCCTGACGGGCCACTGTTCGACCTCGATGAGGACCGCCCGCAGTCGATCGGGAGACTGCGCGGTTTCCAGGGGAACTACGGCTGCTTCGTGCGCTCGTACGCGTACATCTGCTCGCTCGGCGCCGAGGGCCTGCGCGACGCCAGCGAGGTCGCCGTGCTGAACGCCAACTACCTCCTGGCGCGTCTGCGCGAGCTGTGCGGCGACGACCTGCCGCTGGCGTTCGGCGAGCGCTGCATGCACGAGTTCGTCCTGTCGGCGACGCCGCTGAAGAAGGCGACCGGCGTCAGGACGCTGGACCTCGCGAAGCGCCTGCTGGACCACGGCTACCACCCGCCGACGGTGTACTTCCCGCTGCTCGTCGACGAGGCGATGCTGATCGAGCCGACCGAGACGGAGACGAAGGAGACGCTCGACGACTTCGCCGAGGCTCTGGCGGCGGTCGTCCGCGAGGCCCGCGAGGACCCGTCGATCTCGCAGTCCGCGCCGTACACGACGCCGGTGCGGCGCCTGGACGAGGCCGGCGCGGCGAAGCACCCGGTGCTGCGGCAGGCGCTGTAGCGCCGTCGAGCCGGCAGCCTGCGTAGGACGCTCGGCCCGGGCGGGGGTCAGTCCCCTGCGTCCGGATCGCGCCCGCGGCGCCCGGTTCCAGGATCGCCTGCACGTTCCTGTCCAGGGGACAGGTTTCTACAGGCGATCCGCCCGAGCCCGACCCCAGTCGGTCCGCCGGCGACCGTCCGGCACGCCGGCCCAGGCGGGCGTGTTCTCTCCGCAAGTGTCCCATCCTGCACCCACATGCCGGGGTCTACACGGGACACTTCGCGGCCCGGGGGCTGGCGACCCGAAGGCTGCCCACCCGACGTAGACTGCCGGCGATGCAACGCCTCGCGCCTTGCCTGATGCTCGTCGAAGACCAGTGCGGCAGTGCCGAGGAGGCGATGGAGTTGTACGTGTCGGCGTTCGAGGGGTCGCGGATCATTCATGTGGAGCGCTTCGCGCCGGAGGACGAGGGCCAGCAAGGCCTGCGGCGCGCGCGCTTCGAGCTGGCCGGCAGCGAGGTCCTGGCGATGGACAGCCCCGGGCCGCACGCGTTCTCGTTCACACCGGCGATGTCGCTCACCGTCGAGATGGACAGCCCCGGTGCCCTCGACGCTGCTTGGGAGCGGCTCAGGGACGGCGCCACGGTGCTGATGCCCCTCGATGCGTACGACTTCAGCCCGCGGTTCGGCTGGTTGCAGGACCGCTTCGGCGTCACGTGGCAGCTGAGCCTGATCGCCGCCTGAGACGCGGCGCGCGCCAGACCGCCCGGTAGCCTGCGCCCCCGCATGCGCATCTTCTCCGGCATCCAGCCCACCGGCCGCAAGCACCTGGGCAATCACATCGGGGCGATCCGCCAGTACGTCGAAGGGCAGGCGCGGGCCGAGGCCGCGGGCGACATCAGCATCTTCTGCATCGTCGACCTGCACGCGACGACCGTCCCGTACGACCCCGTCGAGCTGCGCGAGCGCCTCTACGACACGACCGCGATCCTGCTCGCCGCGGGGCTCGATCCCGAGCGCTGCATCCTGTTCCGTCAGGGCGACGTCCCTGAGCACACAGAACTCTGCTGGCTGCTCTGCTCGGTCACGGCGCTCGGCGAGCTCAACCGGATGCATCAGTTCCGCGACAAGTCGCTCGCCCAGCGCGAGCTGGTTTCCGCGGGCCTGCTCTTCTATCCGGTGCTGCAGGCGGCCGACGTGCTGGCCTACCGCGCCGGCGAGGTCCCGGTCGGGGAGGATCAGCGCGAGCATCTGGAGCTGATGCGCGAGATCGCGCGCCGGTTCAACGCGCGGTTCGCGGGGGAGGGCGAGGAGATCCTCGTCGTTCCCGAGCACCGGATCCCGGAGATCGGCGCGCGGATCATGGACCTGCAGGACCCGACGCGGAAGATGTCCACGACCGGCGGCAGCGACGAGGGCACGGTCTACGTCCTCGACGAGCCGGCCGTGATCGAGAAGAAGCTGCGCCGCGCGGTGACCGACAGCGAGGATCCGCCGGTCATCCGCATCGGCGACGACAAGCCCGGCGTCACGAACCTCGTCGACATCCTTGCCGCCTGCTCGGGCCGCACGCCCGCACAGGTCGCGCGGGACATGGCCGACGCGCGCGGCTACGGCGACCTGAAGGCGGCCGCGGCCGAAGCGGTGATCGCCGAGCTGACCCCGATCCGCGAGCGCTACGCCGAGCTGCGGCCGGACGTGGCCGCGCTCGAGGCGACCCTCGTCGCGGGCGCGGAGAAGGCCCGCGCGATCGCCGCGGACACGCTCGCCGACGTGCGTCAGGCGATGGGCGTCGGGCCCGTGCGCCGCGGGTAGCGCGGTGCGGCGGCCCGGCGCCGGTGGACCGGGGACGCTGCCCGCCGGCATGCGGGCGCTGCTGACGCTCGTCGGCGCCGTCGTCTTCATCGACACCGCGCTGTACGCGGCGCTGGCCCCGATCCTCGCCGACCTGCGCGACGAGTTCGGACTCGGCAAGGCCGGCGCCGGCGTGCTCGCCGGGGCCTACCCCATCGGCACGGTCCTCGGGGCGCTGCCGGGCGGCTGGCTGACCGCCCGCTACGGCGCCCGGTCGGTCATCACCGGCGCGCTGATCACCATGTCGGCGGCGAGCGCCGCGTTCGCGCTCGCGCAGGGCATCGTCGCCGTCGACGCAGCGCGGTTCCTGCAGGGACTCGGCGGCGCAGCCACGTGGACGGCGGGCCTCGCGTGGGTCGCGCAGGCGGCGCCGGCCGAGCGCCGCGGCGAACTGCTCGGCATCGCGATCGGGCTGGCGATCTTCGGCGCGCAGTTCGGGCCGGTCATCGGCGCGGTCGCTGACGGCGCCGGGCGCGAGGCGACCTTCCTGGCGATGGCCGCGGTCGGGCTGCCGCTCGTCCTCGTGGCGCGCGCGATGGCGGGACCGGCGGCGACCGCGGCGACCGGGACGTCACCGCGCAGGCTGGTGCGCGATCGGCCGTTCCTCGCCGGTGTGTGGCTGACGGTGCTCGCGTCGCTCGCGTTCGGCGTGATCGAGGTGCTCGTGCCGCTGCGGCTCGACGCGCTGGGCGCCAGCGCGCTGGCGATCGGGGCGGCGTTCTTCGTCGCCGGCGGGGTCGAGGCGGCGGTGAGCCCGCTGGTCGGCCGGATCACCGATCGCAGCGGCGTCGCCGTCGTGATCCGGCGCGGGACGCTGCTCGCCGCCTGCGGGCTTGCGGTGTTGGCCCTGCCCTCGCAGGCGGTCGTCGTCGGGGCGCTGCTGACGGTCACCGCTGCGGGCCTCGGGGCGCTGTGGGTCCCGGGGAACAACCTCGCGTCCGTCGCGGCCGAACGGCTGCGCGTCGATCAGGGCTGGGCGTTCTCCGTCAACAGCCTGGCGTGGGCGGGCGGCGTCGCGATCGGCGCGCTGGCCGGCGGGGTCCTCGCGGACGTGGCCGGCGACGGCCTGGCCTACGGCCTCGCCGCGGCGCTGATGCTGGCGACCGCGACGGTGGCGACGCGTGCGCCGAGGGTGTTCGGCGCGTGAGCGCCGGGGACGAGATCACCGAGGTCGTCGTGCTCGGCGCGGATCGCGAGCTGGTCGTCCGCCGGCCGGCCGACGCCGACGCGCTGATCGACGAGCGCGCGTTCGCCGACGACGAGTTCCTGCCGTACTGGGCGGAGCTGTGGCCGAGCGGCGTCGGGCTGGCGCGCGCGATCGCCGACCGCGCCTGGGGCGGCGCGCCGGTCGTCGAGCTGGGCTGCGGGCTGGGCCTGCCGTCGGTCACCGCGGCGCTCGGCGGCGCCAGGGTGCTGGCGACGGACTGGTCGGCGGACGCGCTGGCGGCGGTGCAGCGGGCCGCCGCCGACAACGGCGCGACGGTCGCCACGCTGCGCGCCGACTGGTCGGCCCCGGACGAGCTCGTCGCCCGCGGGCCGTTCCGTGCGGTCCTCGCCGCCGACGTCCTCTACGAGGCGCGCAACGTCGAGCCGCTGCTGGCGCTGATCCCGCGCCTGCTGGGGCCGGCAGGGGAGTTGTGGCTCGCCGATCCTGGTCGCGCGACCGCCGACGCGTTCCTGCGCGCGGCCGCGGACGACTGGGAACGCCACACCACGGGCGCCCGGGACCTGCCGACCGTGTCCATCCATCGGATGCGGCAGGTACGGTCCCGGCCGTGATCGCCGCCCAGCTCGAGCTGGACCTCGAGGTCTTCACCGGCCCGTTCGACCTGCTCCTCACCCTCGTCCTGCGCGAGGAGGTCGACCTGCTCGAGATCGAGCTCGCCGAGGTCGTGGTGTCGTACCTGGATCACCTGGAGGCGCGCGGCGAGCTGGACCTGGAGGTCGCGACCGAGTTCATCGTGCTGATCGCGGCGCTCCTGGAGCTAAAGTCCCGGCTGATGCTGCCGCGCGAGCACGACGACCTGCTCGACGACCTCGACCCGGGCGAGGCGGCCGAGGAGCTCCTGGCCCGCATGCTGGACGCCCGCCGCTACCGCCGCGCGGCCGACCACCTCGCGAGCCTGCTCGCGGATGAGCACGGCCATCGCTTCCGGTCGGCGCCGCTCCCGGCCTTCCTGCGCCGGGTCGAGCTCGAGGCGACCGGCAAGGTCTACGACCCCGTCCAGCTCGGGGCGGCGATCGGCGGCATGCTGCGGATCCCGCCCCCGATCGACCTCGGGCACGTCGGCGTCCCCCGGGTCACCGTCGCGGAGCGCCTGACCCACCTGCGCGCGATCCTGCGGCGCGGCATCGTCTCGTTCGACGAGGCGGTTCGTGACGCCGATCGGATGACCGTCGCGGTCACGCTGTTCGCGCTGCTCGAGCTGTACAAGCAGGGCGAGGCGACGTGGACGCAGGACGAGCCGTTCGGCCCGATCACCCTGGCCGCGCGTGACGTCGCGCGGCCCCTTCACGCCGTGGAGACCGCCGCATGAGCCCGCTCGCCGCCGTCGTCGAAGCCCTGCTGTTCCTCAGCTGCGAGCCGGTGCCGGAGGCCGAGCTGGCCGCCGCGGCCGAGTGCGAGACGGACGAGATCCGCGAGGCGCTGACCGAGCTGGAGCAGGCATGGGCGCCGGGCGAGCGCGGGCTGGTCCTGCGGCGCCTGGCCGGCGGCTGGACCCTGGCGACCGCGCCCGACGCCGAGGCGGCCGCGCGCCGGCTGCTGGCCAAGCCGCGCACGCCGCCGCTCACCCCGGCGCAGGCCGAGACGCTCGCGATCGTCGCCTACCTGCAGCCGGTGTCGCGGCCGGAGATCACGCGCATCCGCGGCGTCGCGGCCGATTCGGCCGCCGGCACGCTGCTGGAGCGCGGCGTCGTCGAGGAGGCCGGGCGGTCGCCGTTCGGCGCCGTCCTGCTGCGCACGACCCCGCTGTTCCTGAAGCTCTTCGGTCTCGACGCGCTGAGCGACCTGCCCGACCACGGCCACTGGGATCCCACGCCGGAGGAGGAGGGTGACCTGCGCGAGCGGCTCACCCGCGCCGGCGAGGCGCGGATGGGCGGTCCGGCCGCGCCGGTGCAGCCGGGGTTCGAGCTGGAGGACGAGGTTCCGGACGCGCACCCGAGCATTGCGGACGATCTCGTCACGGCCTCAGCGGACGGTCCGGGCGAGTCGGTCGCGCTCGTCACCGCTGACGCGAGCGACTGAGCGCGTCGACGATGTCCGCGGCGGCCCGCCGCGGACGCTCGCGCAGCTGGACTGACGGAAGGCGGAGCACGCGGTACCGCAGGCTGGTCAGGACGTGGTCTCTGCGGGCGTCGCCGCGTTGCGCTGTCGGCGTGCTGTGGGTCTGGGCGCCGTCGGTCTCGACGATCAGGCGTTCGTCACGCCAGAGGAAGTCGACCATGAAGCGCTCGTGGATCCAGGCGTTGACCTCGGGCTCGGGGAGCGCATGCCGGGTGACGAGGTCGAGCATCGCGAGCTCCAGGTCCGACCGCGTCTGCTGCCAGCGCGGGTCGTAGCCGCGCAGGAGTTCGCGGAGGAGGGTCGGGCCACGCCGGCGGTCGCTCGCCCGGTCCAGCGCGGCGTCGATCGCCGTCATGTCAATGAGGCGCAACTGCTCGGCGCGGACGAACGCTTTGCGCAGGTGGTGCGCCGCATCGACATCGCCGAGATCGACCAGCGTGAGAGCGAGTGATGTCACAGGAATGCCGTCGCGGCGGGCGCGGTCGTCGGGGTGGATCGGCCGGCGGTGGACGCGGATGCTGGCCCGGTCGCGCGCGTCGGTCGTGGTGGTGACGTGCATGAGGCCGCTGGTCGTCGGCCGGATCTCCCAGATCGCCGCCGCCGTCGTGTGGCTGGTGAGGGCGAGGTCTCCGATGGCGAGCACGGCCGCGTGGCGGTGCCCGTTGGCGCTGAGGACGGTGTGCCCGACCGCATAGACGCCCCGGCGCACGCGGTGCAGCCTGCCGGCCTTGACGCGATCGCTGGTGCCCTGCCGCGACAGTCCGACGTCGGCAAGCTGCCGCGACGTGATGAGCCCGTGCTGCCGAGCGGCGATCGCCGCAATCTGCCGATCGCGGGCGCTACGTGGGAGTTTGTCCGTCATGGCCGGACAAACTCCCAGCGAGGCCGCCCCGGACGATCAGACCGCGCACCCTTGACGCCCGCCGTTCACGAACGTGGAGCAGAACCGGGGCGTTTCGTGACATCTCGGTCGGTCGAGCGACGAGCGCCCGCGCAGACCGCCCGACGACCGCGAACGACGACCGCAACCCGGAACGTCAGCCCGCCTATGCCACGACCTTCGCCGCGAGCTGGCCGCAGGCGGCGTCGATGTCGCGTCCGCGCGTCAGCCGCACGGTCGCGTTGAAGCCCTTCTGCTCGAGCACGCCGCGGAAGGTGTCGATCGCCTCGCGCGAGGACCCGTCGTAGGACGAATCCGTCGGGTTGTACGGAATCAGGTTGATCTTGTACCGCTTGCGGTCGAGCAGCTTCGCCAGCGCGACGGCCTGCTCATAGCGGTCGTTGACGCCGGCGAGCATCACGTACTCGATGAAGACCATCCGCTTGCGCCGCTCGTACCAGCGCTCGCAGGCCGCCAGCACGTCGGCAAGCGGGTAGCGCTCGTTGACGGCCATGATCGCCGTGCGCAGCGCGTCGTCGGGCGCATGCAGCGAGAGCGCCAGGCGCACCGGCAGGTCGCCCGCGGTCAGGGCGTCGATGCCGGGGATCCAGCCGACCGTGGAGATCGCGGTCCGCCGGTGGGTGATGCCCAGGTCCGGCAGCCGCCGCGTCGCCTCGATCACGTTGTCGAGGTTCATCATCGGCTCGCCCATGCCCATGAACACGCAGTGGTCCAGCTTCGACATCCGGCGGAAGTGCAGGGCCTGGTCGAGGATCTCCCACGCGGTCAGGTTGCGGCCGAACTTCATCGCCCCGGTCGCGCAGAACGTGCACGTCAGCGGGCAGCCGGACTGCGAGGACAGGCACAGCGAATGGCGGCCGTCCTTGTAGCGCATCAGTACCGCCTCGACCGGGCGCCCGTCGTGCGTCATGAACAGCGCCTTGACCGTCCCGTCCTGCGAGGTCGCCTCGTGTGCCAGCGTCAGGGTGGAGAAGGGGACCTCCGCGGCGAGCCGCTCGCGCAGCCCCGCCGGCAGGGTCGTCATCTCGCCGAACCCGCCGACGCCGCGCGCGGTGAACTCCCACGCCTGGCCGGCGCGGTACGCGGGCTCGCCGGCAGCGGCGAGGGTGCGGTCGAGAAGCTCGAGGTCCATCGCCCCTATGGTGACACCACCATGCGGCTCGCCAAGCACCTGGCCCACGCGGGCGTCGCGTCGCGCCGCGGCGCAGAGGCCATCATCGCCGAGGGCCGCGTGACCGTCGACGGCCGGATCGTCACCGATCCCGCACGCGACGTGACCGGCAGCGAGAAGATCGAGGTGGACTTCGAGGCCGTCGGCCGCACCGATCGCAAGCGGGTCGTCTTCATCCTCAACAAGCCGCCCGGCGTCGTCTCCACGGCCAAGGACACGCACGGCCGCACGACCGTCGTCGAGCTCGTCGACCATGCGACGCGCCTGTATCCCGTCGGCCGCCTGGACGCCGACGCGCGCGGCCTGATCCTGCTCACGGACGACGGCGACCTCGCCCACCTGATGACGCACCCGAGCTTCGAGGTGCCCAAGGCCTACCGCGTCAAGATCGCCAAGGGGCCGATCACCGACACGGCGCTGCGGCGCCTGCGGTCCGGAGTCAAGCTGGACGACGGCCCGACCGCGCCGGCGAAGGTCCGCCGCCTGGGCCCGACCGAGCTCGAGCTGACGATCCACGAGGGCCGCAACCGGCAGGTCAAGCGCATGCTCGAGGCCGTCGGGCACCGCGTCGTCGAGCTCAAGCGCGTGAGCTTCGGATCACTCGAGCTGGGCACGCTGCGCGAGGGCGCGGCGCGGCGGCTCAAGGCCGCAGAGGTCGACACGCTGCGCCGCCTGGCCGAGGCCGGCCCGGCGCGCGGCTCCTCGCGGTGAGATGATGCCGCGCGTCATGCGCCTGTTCGCCCTTCGAGGGGCCATCACCGTCGACGCGAACGACCGCGAGCAGATCCTCGGCGCGACGAGCGAGCTGCTGACCGAGCTGCTGGAGCGCAACGCGCTCGCGCCGCAGGACATCGTCAACGTCATCTTCACCATGACCGACGACCTGAACGCCGAGTTCCCGGCCGTCGCGGCGCGGGGGATGGGGTTCGACCAGGTCCCGCTGCTCTGCGTCCGCGAGATCAACGTGCCCGGATCGATGGCGCGGGTCATCCGCGTCCTCGTCCAGTACCACGCGCCCACCGAGGGCCACACGCCCCGCCACGTCTACCTGCGCGACGCCAAGGCGCTGCGCGCAGATCTCGAAGCCGCCCAGTAGGAGGAACCGCCGTGTCCGACGACACCGTCCGCGAGCCGATCACCGGGGAGGGGTACGCCGTCGCAAGCCTCGACGGCCTCGGAGAGGGCTGGGGCTTTCGCAAGATCCGCGTCCCGCTCGGCGTGCAGGAGCTCGGCGCGAACGCGATCGTGCTGCCGCCCCGCTACGAGGCGGGCCCGCACTTCCACGATGAGCAGGAGGAGCTGTACTTCGTGCACGCGGGGCTCGTCGAGATCCTCTTCCACGAGTCCGAGCCGCAACGGCTCGGGCCGGGCGGCCTGGCGCGCGTGGCCCCGAAGACCGTCCGCCGGCTGCGCAACATCGGCGCCGAGGACGCGGTCGTGCTCGTCGTCGGCGCCAAGGGCGGCTACGTCGGCCGCGACGCGCACCTCCCCGACGGCGAGGCCCGCGCCGGCGGGCCGATCGCCGACTGATGACGACGCGCCGGTAGCCTGAAGCGCCCGTGGCACTCGAGTTCTCCGAGCGCGTCAAGCGCATCCCGACCTACCCCTCGGCGTCGGCCTACGCGCTGCCCGAGGACGTCGCGCTGCTCGCGAGCAACGAGTCGCCGGACCCGCCGCTGCCGCAGGTCGTCGCCGCAGTCGAGCGCGTGCTCGGCGGCATGCACCGCTACCCGGACCCGACGAACGCGGTGCTGCGCGGCGCGCTGTCGGGCCGCTACGGCGTCCCCGCCGAGCGGATCGCGATCGGCAACGGCTCCTGCGACGTGCTGCTGGCACTCGGGGAGGCGCTGCTGGAGCCCGGCGCGGAGCTGGTCTACGCGTGGCCGTCCTTCAGCGTCTACCCGCACCTGGAGGCCGCCTCCGGCGCGCGCGGCATCCGCGTCCCGCTCAACGACCGCGACGAGCACGACCTCGACGCGATGCTGACGGAGATCACCGCGGCCACGCGGCTCGTCATCGTCTGCAACCCGAACAACCCGACCAGCACCGCGATCCCGGCCGCCGACGTCGCCGAGTTCGTCGCCAAGGTCCCGCCGCACGTCGTCGCGCTGATCGACGAGGCCTACTGCGAGTTCAACACGCTCGACGATCCCGACACGACCCTGGCGCTGCTCGAGCACCACCCGAACGTCGTGCTGCTGCGCACGTTCAGCAAGGCCTACGGCCTGGCCGGGCTGCGCGTCGGGTTCGGCCTGTGCGGGTCGGCCGAGATCGTCACCGCCGTCAACCAGGTGCGGCAGCCGTTCTTCTGCAGCGCCGCCGCGCAGGCCGCGGCGACCGAGGCGCTGCGCCACCAGGACGCGGTCACCGAGCGCGTCGAGCGCGCCGTCGCTGCGCGGATCGGGATCGACGACGACCTGCGCGAGCTCGGCATCGTCCCGCGCGAGTCGCAGGCCAACTTCTGCTGGTTCGCGCTGCCCGCCCGGGAGGGCGAGGAGCCGGGTGACGTTGAGGCCCGCGTCGTCGCGGCGCTGGCCGAGCAGGGCGTGCTGGTCCGCTCCGGCAACGCGCTGGGCCGCGCCGGCTGGCTGCGCGTCAGCTACGGCACGCCGGCGCAGAACGCGCGCTTCATCGCCGCGCTGCGCGACGCGCTGGCCTGAGGGTCCCCGGGCGTCGCCGTCCGATCGCCTGCCGCCCGGCGCCGTCCCGGGTCGCGTCGTGCACGTCTGTCGTGCAGAACACGACCAGGCCGCGGGTCGGGAGGTCCGGCAGTGCCGGGCGGGTCGCGTTGTGCATGCAGGTCATGCAGAACGCGACCGGGCCAGCCGCGGTCCGCAGGCGCCCTCTCGCGCCACAACCCCCGGTGTGCTTGAATCCCTGGGGATGAGCCGCGAGGCCCACAGCGCCGAGACGTATGCAGTCAGCCCCGCGCTGTTCGGTTATGGCTTCGCCTATCGCGCCGCCTGGCGATTTAGCTAGGCGCTCGGCCGGGCCCGTGAGGGCCGCCAGGGTCCTCGGGCCGAGCGCCGTTTCAGAGGAGCTCTCGCTCCATGCCGCACGTGCGGCATCGCCCCTACTGAGTTCGCCACTGCGCGAGAAGGAATGAACGAAGGATGCTGATCGTCATGAAGTCACAGGCCACCAAGGACGAGATCCAGGCCGTCATCGACCGGATCGAGTCGGTCGGCGGGACCGCCCACCCCAGCCAGGGCGCCGAGATCACGCTGATCGGCGCGATCGGGGACACCGACACGGAGGTCCGCGTCAGCCAGCTCGAGCTGGACGGGCAGCCGGGCGTTGACAAGGTCATCCCGATCCTCAAGCCGTACAAGCTCGCCTCCAAGGAGCAGCACCGCGAGGCCTCGGTGTTCGACATCGGCGGCGCGAAGATCGGCGGCGACCACTTCGCGCTGATCGCCGGTCCGTGCACGGTCGAGTCGCGCGAGCAGCTGCTGACGACCGCGGAGGTCGTCAAGGACGCGGGCGCGAACATGCTGCGCGGCGGCGCCTACAAGCCCCGCACGTCGCCGTACGCCTTCCAGGGCCTCGGCGTCGAGGGCCTGAAGCTGCTGGCCGAGGCCAAGGCGCAGACCGGCCTGCCGATCGTCACCGAGCTGATGGACGCTCGCGACATCGAGCCCGTGCTCGAGGTCGCCGACGTGATCCAGGTCGGCGCTCGCAACATGCAGAACTACGGCCTGCTGACCGAGCTCGGCCGCGCCGGGCGCCCGGTGCTGCTCAAGCGCGGCCTCTCCGGCACGCTCGAGGAGTTCGTCATGGCGGCGGAGTACATCCTCAAGGAGGGCAACGAGCACGTGATGCTCTGCGAGCGCGGCATCCGCACGTTCGAGACCGCCTACCGCTTCACGCTTGACCTGATGGCCGTGCCGGTGCTCAAGCAGATGACCCATCTGCCGATCGTCGTCGACCCGAGCCACGCGGCCGGGCGGCGCGACCTCGTCGAGTCCCTGTCGCTCGCGGCGGCCGCCGCCGGTGCGGACGGCATCATCGTCGAGGTGCACCCCAACCCCGAGGAGGCCATCTGCGACGGCCCGCAGGCGCTGCGCGCCTCGGAGTTCGCCGCGTACGCCCAGAAGGTCGAGCAGGTCGCGATCATCGCGGGCAAGCGCCCGTTCCTGAAGGCGGCCCAGGCGGCTTGATCGTCGCGATCGTCGGCACTGGGCTCATCGGCGGGTCGGCCGGAATGGCCGCCCGCACGCGCCTGGGCGCGCACGTCCGCGGCACTGGCCGCAACGCGCCGCTGGGCGTGCAGCTCGGCGCGCTCGACGAGGCCTGCACGGACCTGTCGTCGCTGCTCGACGGGGCCGACGTGGCGATCGTGTGCGCGCCCGTCGACGTGCTCCCGCAGGTGACGCGCGACGTGCTCGCCGCGGCGCCCAGCGGATGCGCGGTCACCGACGTCGGCTCGACCAAGCGCGAGGTGGTCGCCGCCGCGGGCGCGGACGAGCGGTTCATCGGCGGGCACCCGCTGGCCGGGGCCGAGGTGGCCGGGGTGCAACACGCCCGCGAGGACCTGTTCGACGGCGCCACCTGGTACCTGACGCCGCAGCCGACGACGAGCGGGGTCCTGCTGGAGCGGGTGCACAGGCTGCTCACCGGCATCGGCGCGCGGCCCGAGGTGGTCGATCCGCTCGATCACGACCGCACGATGGCCGCCGTCTCCCATCTGCCGCACGTGCTGGCCAACGTCCTCGTCGCCCAGGCGGCCGGGGCGCTGGGCGGCGAGCGGATGCCCGCGACCGGGCCGAGCTTCCGCGACGCGACGCGGGTGGCCGGCGCCAACCCGGACCTGTGGACCGGCATCTACCGCTCGAACCGCGAGGCGCTGCTGGCTGCGGTCGACGACACGCTGTCGCGCCTGCGCGAGGTGCGCACCGCGCTCGACGGCGATGACGGCGCCGCGCTGCTGGCGTGGCAGTCGCAGGCGGCCGACAGCCGCCGTGCGCTGCTGGAGGCCGGGCTCGCCGGCGGGCCGGTGACCGAGCTGCGCGCCGCGGTGCCCAACCGGCCCGGCGTCATCGCCGACATCGCGCTGACGCTCGGGCGCGCCGGGATCAACATCGTGGACATGTCGCTGAGCCCGTCGCCGGACAACAGCAGCGGCGTCGTCTCGCTCTGGGTCGCGGAGCCGCAGGGACCGGCCGGGGCCGACCTGATCCGCGGCCTGGGGATCCCGGTCTCGTGAACGTGCGCGTCGACCCCTCGGGGCCGCTGCGCGGCACCGCGACCGCACCCGGCGACAAGTCGATCTCGCATCGCGCGGCGATGCTCGGCGCGATGGCCGACGAGCCGGTCCGGATCACCGGGTTCCTGGACGCGCAGGACACCAACGCGACGCTGCGGGCGATGGAGGCGATCGGATCGCTCGTCGAGCGCCGCGCCGACGAGATCGTCATCCGCGGCACCGGGCTGCGCCAGCCGCGCGAGCCCGCGGGCGTCATCGATGTCGGCAACGCCGGCACGCTGATGCGCCTGCTGCCGGGCTGGCTGGCCGGGCAGGAGGGCCGCAGCTTCACGCTCGACGGCGACGAGTCGATCCGCCGGCGCCCGATCGACCGGATCGCCGCGCCGCTGCGCGAGATGGGCGCCCTGATCGAGGCGACCGACGGACGGCTGCCGCCGTTCACGGTGACCGGGCGGCCGCTGCAGGGCATCACCTACGAGCTGCCGGTCGCCAGCGCTCAGGTCAAGTCCTGCGTCCTGCTGGCCGGCATGCTCGCCGACGGCGAGACCACGGTCGTCGAGCCGCAGGCCAGCCGCGACCACACCGAGCGGCTGCTCGCCCTGGCCGGCGCGCCGATCCGCCGCGAGGGCGACCGCGTGACGATCCTCCAGGTCGACGAGCTGTCGCTGCCCGAAACGCTCCACGTGCCGTCGGATCCGTCGTCGGCGGCGTTCCTCGTCGCCGCCGGGATCCTCGTGAAGGGGTCGCGGCTGCTGATCGAGAACTGCGGTGTCAACTGGACGCGCACCGGCTTCTTCGAGATCGCGCGGCGGATGGGGGCGATCGTGCTCGGGGACCTGGAACATCGCCCCGGCGACGAGATCCCGCTCGGCGAGCCGCTGACGGACCTGGACGTCACCGCGGGCACGCTCGTCGGTACGACGGTGCAGCCGGACGAGGTCCCGCTCGCGATCGACGAACTGCCGCTGGTGGCGCTGCTGGGCTGCTTCGCCGACGGCGAGACGGTCGTCACCGGCGCGCAGGAGCTGAAGGTCAAGGAGTCCGATCGCATCGCCGCCGTCGTCGAGGGCCTGAACGGCCTGGGCGGCGACCTGGAGGCCACGGACGACGGGTTCGTCGTCCGCGGCACCGGCGGGCTGCGCGGCGGCACGATCGACGCTCGCGGCGACCACCGCACGGCGATGCTCGGCGCGGTCGCCGGGCTGGCCTCGCGCGACGGCGTCGAGGTGCTCGGCATGGACGCGGCGGCGGTGTCCTACCCGGGCTTCCTGGAGGATCTGGCCGCGCTGCGTTGACGCCCGCCCGCACCGCTACCGTCAACCCGCACGATGCCCGCCGTTCCTGACTCCGCACCCCGTCACGAGGAGCGCCCGCCGGGCGGGCGAAGCGAGGAGCCGCCGCCCTGGCCGCGCGTGGAACCGTCCACTGACGGCCGCGGATCGGCGCCCGGGAAGCCGTCGATGATGCCGCGGCGCGGTCGCCGCACGCTGATCACCGTCTTCGTCCTGCTCCTGACCATCAACGTGGTCTCCGCCCTGCTGACGGGCCGGCCCAAGGGCTACACGCAGGTTCCCTACAGCCCGTTCTTCCTCGAGCAGGTGGCCAAGGGCAACGTCCAGGAGGTCTCGTCCAGGGCCGAGACGATCGACGGCAAGCTCAAGGCGAAGGCGGCCTACACCGCGCTCGGCGAGAAGAAGAGCATCCACGTCGAGCGGTTCAAGACGCAGGTTCCGACGTTCGTCAACACCGACGCGCTGACCAAGAGCCTCGAGTCCGAGGGCGTCGTCCTGAACGCGAAGCCGGTCGACTCGGGTCGCAAACCGCTGCTGACGATCTTCCTGGCGTTCGGCCCGACGATCCTGATCGTCATCGGCATCCTCTGGCTCATGCGCCGGGCCTCCAGCGGCGGACCGCCCGGCCTGGGCGGCTTCACGCGCTCGCGGGCCAGGCAGACGCAGCCCGGCGAATCGCGGGTGTCGTTCGCCGACGTCGCCGGCATCGACGAGGCCGAGGACGAGCTGCACGAGATCGTCGATTTCCTCCGCCAGCCGGAGAAGTACGCTCGGCTCGGCGCGCGGATCCCGCGCGGGGTCATGCTCTACGGGCTCCCCGGCACGGGCAAGACGCTGCTCGCGCGGGCTGTCGCGGGCGAGGCGAACGTGCCGTTCTTCTCGGCCTCGGCATCGGAGTTCGTCGAGGCGATCGTCGGCGTCGGAGCCTCCCGCGTGCGCGACCTCTTCAAGCAGGCGAAGGAGGCCGCGCCCGCGATCATCTTCATCGACGAGCTCGACGCGATCGGGCGCGCGCGGTCGGGGCCCTCGAGCTTCGGCGGCGGCCACGACGAGCGCGAGCAGACGCTGAACCAGATCCTCACCGAGATGGACGGGTTCGAGACCTCGCAGGGGGTGATCGTCATCGCGGCGACCAACCGCCCCGACCCGCTCGACCCGGCGCTCCTGCGCCCGGGGCGGTTCGATCGCCGCATCGCCGTGCAGCCGCCCGATCGCGTCGGGCGCGAGCAGATCCTGAGGATCCACAGTCGCGGCATGCCGCTCGCCGGGGACGTCGATCTGGCGCGCATCGCTGCGACGACGCCGGGTATGACCGGAGCCGATCTGGCGCTGCTCGTGAACGAGGCCGCGCTGTTCGCGGCGCGCCGCGAGCGCGACGAGATCGAGACGCGGGACTTCACCGACGCGATCGAGAAGGTCGTGCTCGGCACCGAGCGCCAGGTCGTGATGAGCGATGCCGAGCGGCGCCGGACGGCCTACCACGAGTCCGGTCACGCGCTCGTCGGGATGCTCACGCCCGGGGCGGACCCGGTGCGGAAGGTGTCGATCATCCCGCGCGGCATGGCACTCGGCGTGACGCTGTCGACGCCGGATGCCGACAAGTACGGCTATGACCGCGACGAGCTGATCGGCCGGATCAAGGTGATGCTCGGCGGGCGCGCCGCGGAGCAGGTGGTGTTCAGCCAGACGACCACGGGCGCCGAGTCGGACATCCAGCAGCTGACGCGCATCGCTCGCAGCATGGTCGCGCGCTGGGGGATGAGCGAGGCCGTCGGCCCGCTCGCCGTCGCCGCCAGTGACGGCGACGGCCCGCTGCTGCCGGGCGTCTCCGACACGTCGGAGGAGACCCAGCGCGTCGTCGACGCCGAGGTGCGCATCATCGTCGAGGGCGCCGAACTGGAGACGCTGGCGCTGCTGCGGCGCGAGCGCCCGCGGCTCGACGCGCTGGCGGCGGCCCTGCTCGAGCGCGAGACCCTGGACCAGGACGACGCCTACGAGGTCGCCGGGCTGCCCTCACCCAAGGCGCCGGAGCCCGCGCGGCGACCCGGGACGCCTCAGCGGGAGGACGCCTCGGCCGCGGGCAGCACGACCGGATCGCCGGGCTCCGAGAGCCCGGCCAGCGGCGGCTCGTCGTCCCAGAGCCGGTAGCGGACGTAGAGCACGGCGGTCATCACGGTCGACGCGGCGCCCGCGACGACCATCGTCGTCCCGGCGCCGATCGCCGCCGACAGCGGCGCGGTCAGGGCGAACGAGGCCGGCACGAACGCCAGGCCGACCACCCAGTCCAGGCTGCTGACGCGGCCGCGCATCTCCGGGGGGACGCGCGAGCGCTGGAGCGTGGACCAGATGACGACGCCGGCGGTGATCAGCGCGCCATGCAGGGCGCTGAACAGCATCAGCGGCAGCAGTTCGGTCCCCAGTCCCAGGCCGATCAGCGGCAGCGTCCCCGCGCCCCAGCAGAGGTAGAGCACGCTGATGTAGCGGGCCGGCATGCCGCGGCGGCTCATGACCACGCCGGCCAGCACCGAGCCGACGCCGTCGGCTGCCAGCACGAGGCCGAAGTCCTGGGCGTCGCCCATCAGCGTGGTCCGGATCAGGTAGGGGAGCAGCACCATCAGCGGCCCCATGTACAGCAGCAGCGCGAGACCCTCGCTGACCACCGTCACCCACAGCCAGCGCTGCGAGCGGACGTAGGCGATGCCCGCGCGCGCGTCGTCGAGCAGGCTGGTCCGGGCGTCGTCACGGGGCGCTGAACGGGCGCGGATCGCGAAGATCGCCGCGGCGGAGACCACGAACGTGCCGGCGTCGACGGCGAAGGCCGTTCCCGCACCGACCGCGGCGACGACCCCGCCGCCGATCATCGGCCCGATCAGGCGCCGCATGCCCTGGCGCACGATCTGCTCGATCGAGCTCGAGTCGATGAGCAACTCCGGTGCCACGAGTTCCGGGATCAGGCCGCTCATCGCCGGGCCGAAGAACGCGTCACCGGCCGCGAACACGATCACCAGCGCGATCAGCTGCCACATCTGCAGCGTGCCGGAGATCGACAGCGCGGCGACGATCCCGATGCTCACGGCGCGGACGAGGTCCGCCGCGATCATCACGCGCCGGCGCTCGACGCGGTCGCTGATCAGGCCGCCCGCGAGGGCGCACAGTGCCACGCTGGCCGACCACGCCAGCCCGACGAGCGCCAGGCCACTTGGTGAGTCGGTCAGGTTGAGCGCCTGCCAGGCGATCGCGATCATGTAGATGCCGTCGCCGATCAGCGAGATCGTGAGGCCGATCCAGAGCAGCGCGAAGTCCCGCTCGTACAGCGGCCGGAGCAGCTTCACGGGCGGCGTCTATCGTCTGGGGCCATGCTCGTCGCCATCGACGGCCCCGCGGGCGCCGGGAAGTCCACCGTCGCGCGGGCCGCTGCTGCGGCGCTCGGCGCGACGTACCTGGACACCGGGGCCATGTACCGCTGCGTCGCCCTGGCGCGGCTGCGCGACCCGCAGGCCGACCCCGCCACGCTCGAGATCGAGTTCCGGGGCGAGCGCGTGCTGCTCGGCGGAGCGGACGTCAGCGATGCGATCCGCGAGCCGCAGGTGACGGCGGCCGCATCGCGCGTCGCCGCCGATCCGGCGGTCCGGGCCGCGCTCGTCGAGCGCCAGCGCGCGCTGCTCGCCACGGGCGACTGGGTCGCCGAGGGGCGCGACATCGGCACGGTCGTCGCGCCGCACGCCGAGCTCAAGATCTTCCTGACGGCCGACCCGCATGAGCGGGCGCGGCGCCGTGCCGAGCAGACGGGGCGGGCGCACGAGGAGGTGCTCGCCGAGCAGCGGGATCGCGACGACCGCGACGCGACGCGCGAGGTCTCGCCGCTGGCGGCCGCTCCGGATGCGATGACGCTGGACACGACCGGGCTCACCCTAGCTGAGGTCGTGGACCGAATCGTCGCTCTGACAGCCGCCGCACAGACATCCGGTGCATCGGCGGGAACGGGCGCATGAAGGTCGCGGTCGTCGGGTTCCCGAATGTCGGCAAGAGCTCGCTGGTCAACCGCCTGAGCGGCTCGCGGGAGGCCGTCGTGCACGAGCGCGCGGGCATCACGCGGGACCGCAAGGAGGTCGCCTGCGAGTGGAACGGCCGCCGCTTCACGCTGATCGACACCGGCGGCATGGACAACCTGGACCTCGATCCGATCTCCGGCTCGATCCGCGACCAGGCACGGGCCGCCATCGGCGACGCGCAACTCGCGCTGCTCGTCGTCGACGTCAAGGCCGGACTGCGCCCCGGCGACGAGGAGATGGCCGAGCTGCTGCGCCGCTCCGGGCTGCCGGTCGTCATCGCGGCCAACAAGATCGACGCGGTGGGCGACACCGCGCTCATGTACGAGTTCTTCACGCTCGGGCTCGGCGACCCGATCGCGGTCTCCGCCGCGCAGGGGCTCGGGAGCGGCGACCTGCTCGACGCGCTCGTCGAGCAGCTGCCGGAGGACGACGAGGAGGCCGAGGAGGGCC
>JBKJRO010000037.1:0-40447 GCA_046594555.1 Solirubrobacteraceae bacterium | reverse complement strand
GAGTTCGACTACTCCGGCGTGCAGGCCTGCAAGGTGCTGCGCGAGGAGGGCTACGAGGTCGTGCTCGTCAACTCCAACCCGGCGACGATCATGACCGACCCGGAGTTCGCCGACGCGACCTACGTCGAGCCGCTGCTCCCGGGCCCGCTGGCGCAGATCATCGAGAAGGAGCGCCCGGACGCGCTGCTGCCGACGCTCGGCGGCCAGACCGCGCTGAACCTCGCCAAGGCGCTCGCCGAGAACGGCACGCTGGAGCGCTTCGGGGTCGAGCTGATCGGCGCCAACGCCGCCGCGATCGACCGCGCCGAGGATCGCGACCTGTTCCGCCAGACGATGGACGCGGCAGGACTGAAGATGCCGCGCTCGGCGATCGCGACGACGCTCGCCGAGGGCATGGAGCACCTGCACGAGGTCGGCCTGCCCTGCATCATCCGCCCGGCGTTCACGCTCGGCGGGCGCGGCGGCGGCATCGCCTACGACGAGGCCGAGTACCGCAAGATCGTGTCCCGCGGCATCGAGGCCTCACCGATCGGGCAGGTCCTGCTCGACCAGTCGGTGATCGGCTGGGGCGAGTTCGAGCTCGAGGTGATGCGCGACCGCGCGGACAACGTCGTGATCGTCTGCTCGATCGAGAACATCGACCCGATGGGCGTCCACACCGGCGACAGCGTCACCGTCGCCCCGCAGCAGACGCTGACCGACCACCTCTACCAGCGCCTGCGCGACCAGGCGATCGCCGTGATCCGCGCGGTCGGCGTGGAGACCGGCGGCTCCAACGTGCAGTTCGCCGTGAACGCGGAGACCGAGGAGATCCTCGTCATCGAGATGAACCCGCGCGTGTCGCGGTCCTCGGCGCTGGCCTCCAAGGCCACCGGCTTCCCGATCGCGAAGATCGCGGCGCGCCTGGCGGTCGGGTACACGCTCGACGAGATCCCCAACGACATCACCGAGGTCACGCCGGCCAGCTTCGAGCCGACGATCGACTACGTCGTCGTCAAGTGGCCGCGATTCGCGTTCGAGAAGTTCGCCGGCGCCAGTGAGGTCCTGACGACGCACATGAAGAGCGTGGGGGAGGTGATGGCCATCGGCCGGACCTTCCAGCAGGCGTTCGCGAAGGCGATGCGCAGCCGCGAGCTCGACGCCCGGCCCGACCTGGCCGCGCGGGACCTCGACGAGCTGCTCGCCTCGCTGCTGGTGCCCAACGCCGAGCGCTACGACGTCCTGCTCGAGGCATTCCGGCGCGGCGCGAGCCCGGACGACGTCCACGAGCGCACGAAGATCGACCGCTGGTTCCTGCGCGAAATGCACGAGCTGGCGCTCGACCCGCAGGCGCCGTTCGCCGGCGAGCGCTCGTTCAAGTCGGTGGACACCTGCGCCGCGGAGTTCGCCGCGCGCACGCCGTACTACTACTCCGGCTGGGAGCGCACGCGCGAGGACGAGGTCGAGCGCGGCGACAACCCGTCGGTCGTGATCCTGGGCGCCGGGCCCAACCGGATCGGCCAGGGGATCGAGTTCGACTACTGCTGCGTGCACGCGGCGATGACGGTGCGCGAGGCCGGCCGCGACGCGGTGATGGTGAACTGCAACCCGGAGACGGTCTCGACGGACTACGACACGTCCGACCGGCTGTACTTCGAGCCGCTGACGCTGGAGGACGTGCTCGCGGTCTGCGAGATCGAGCAGCCCGAGGGCGTGATCGTCCAGTTCGGCGGACAGACCCCGCTGAAGCTCGCCGCGGGGCTCGTCGACGCGGGCGTGCCGCTGCTGGGCACGAGCGTGGACGCGATCGACCTCGCCGAGGACCGCGGGCGGTTCGGCGCCCTGCTGGAACGCCTGGGCTACACGGCGCCGCCGTACGCCACGGCGCTCTCGGTGGACGGCGCGGTCGCCGCCTCCGAGCAGGTCGGGTTCCCGCTGCTCGTGCGCCCGAGCTACGTGCTCGGCGGCCGGGCCATGGAGATCGTCTATTCGCCGGACGGCCTGGAGGACTACCTGCGCCGCCACGCACCCGCCTCGGACGCGCCGGACGAGCCGCGGCCGATCTTCCTGGACCGCTTCCTGGAGAACGCGATCGAGGTGGACGTCGACGCGCTGTGCGACGGCGAGGACGTCTGGGTCGGCGGCGTCATGCAGCACGTCGAGGAGGCCGGCATCCACTCCGGCGACAGCGCCTGCGTCCTGCCGCCGCACTCGCTGGGACCGGAGATGCTCGCGCGCATCACCGATCAGGCTCGCGGCATCGCGCTCGGGCTCGGCGTGGTCGGGCTGCTGAACGTGCAGTTCGCGGTCCACGCCGGCGATCTGTACGTCATCGAGGCCAACCCGCGCGCCTCGCGCACCGTGCCGTTCGTCAGCAAGGCGATCGGCATCCCGCTGGCGAAGATGGCGTGCCGGATCATGCTCGGCGAGAAGCTCACCGACCTGGACCTGCCGAGCGATCCGATGGCCGGCGGCCACGTCTCGGTGAAGGAGGCGGTCCTCCCGTTCGACCGCTTCGAGGGCGCCGACGCGCTGCTCGGGCCGGAGATGCGCTCGACAGGCGAGGTGATGGGCATCGCGGCGGACTTCCCGACCGCGTTCGCCAAGGCGCAGGCGGCCGCGGGGGCGTCGCTGCCGACCTCGGGCACGGCGTTCATCACGGTCACCGACGCCGACAAGTCCGGTGCCTTCGCCATCGCCCAGACGCTGCACGACCTGGGCTTCGCGATCGTCGCCACGCGGGGGACGAAGGAGGCGTTCGAGCGGATGGGCATCCCCGCGGGCGAGCTGGAGAAGGTCGGCGAGGGCTCGCCGAACGTCGTCGACTGGATCGAGAGCGGGAAGGTGGACCTCGTCGTCAACACGCCGACCGGCTCCGGCGCCCGGACCGACGGCTGGCAGATCCGCCGCGCCGCGATCGCCCGCGGCGTGCCGTGCCTGACGACGCTGTCGGCCGGGATCTCGGCCGCGCGGGCGATCGCCGCGGCGCGCCAGGGGGCTGCCGAGGTGGTCTCGCTGCAGGAGATCCATCGCGGCCAGTCGATCCAGGCGCCCGCGTGACCCTGGATTCGGACCCCACCAATTCCGGCGAGGAGCGCCGCACGGCGCCACCCGGGCGGCGGCTGTTGAAGCTCGCCGAGCGCCGCGAGCACGGCGCCTACGTGGTGCTCGTCGCCCCCGATCCGGACGGCCCGGATCCCCAGCCGGGGCAGTTCTACATGCTCGCCGCGGCCGAGCGCTGGGGGGGAGGCGAGGACGAACGGCCCTACCTGCCGCGGGCGTTCTCGGTGCTGCGCGTCGGCGACTCGGTTCTGGAGTTCATGCTCGAAGCGATCGGCCCCGGCACCGGGCGCCTGTGCGAGCTGGGTCCCGGCGACGGGCTGTGGGTGACCGGGCCGCTCGGCCAGGGCTTCACCGCTCCGCCCGACGACCGCCGCGCGATCCTCTGCGGCGGCGGCGTCGGCACCGCGCCGCTGGCGATCCTCCACGACGCGCTGCGCGCCCAGGAGCGTCCCGCGCCGGTCGTGCTGGGCTTCCGCGACGCCGCGCACGCAGCGGGCGCGCACCTGCTGCGCGGCGCGCTCGTGGCGACGGACGACGGCTCCGTCGGCCACCACGGCCTCGTCACCGACCTGCTCGCGGACGAGCTCGACCAGGACGAGCACGCCGTCGTCTACGCCTGCGGACCGCCGCCGATGCTCGAGGCCGTGCGCGCGATGTGCGCGTCGCGCGGCGTCCCGGCGCAGCTCGCGCTGGAGGCCGGGATGGCGTGCGGGTTCGGAGCATGCTTCGGCTGCGTCGTCCCGCTGGCCGACGGCACCTACGCACGCGTCTGCGTGGACGGCCCCGTGATCGCCGGGGAGCGCCTGGACACCTGCCTGGTCGCCGGGCTCGGGGCATCGTGACGATGGCCGGCCCCGTCGACTTCTGTGGGCTGCGACTCGCACACCCGATCGTCAACGGCTCGGGCACGTTCGACGCGATCGCGGCGCGGCGAGCCTTCGGCCCGGGCTTCGACGCGGTGTTCCCGTTCAGCGCGTACGTCTCCAAGACGATCACGGCGGCCCCGCGCGCCGGCAACCCGCCGCCGCGCCTGTACGAGGTGCCCGCGGGCCTGATCAACTCGATCGGGCTGCCGAACAAGGGACTCGACGGCTATCTTGCCGACGATCTTCCGGCGCTCGCGACGCTCCCGGTCCCGCTGATCACGAACGTGATGGGCAACAGCGCCGACGAGGTCGCGCCGCTGGTCGCGGCGCTTGACGCCCGGACGGAGGTGGCCGCGCTGGAACTCAACGTCTCCTGCCCGAACGTGAAGACCGGCCTGGACATCGGGGCCGACGCGGGCGAGCTGGGGCGCTTCGTCGCGGCGCTGCGCCCGCTGACGGCCAAGCCGCTGATCGTGAAGCTGACGCCGAACGCCGCGGACGTTCCGGGCATCGCCGAGGCGGCCGAGGCGGCCGGTGCCGACGCCGTCAGCCTGCTCAACACGCTGCGCGCGTTCGCACCGCACCCCGCGGGCGGGGGACGGGCGTGGCTCGGCGGTGGGACGGGCGGGATGTCCGGCCCGGCGCTGCGCGCCGTCGCGCTGGCGCAGGTCCGTGCCGTCGCCGAGCGCGTCGCGATCCCGATCGTCGGGATGGGCGGGGTCGCGAGCGGGATTCATGCCCGCCAGTTCCTCGACGCGGGCGCGACCCTCGTCGGCGTCGGGACCGAGAGCTTCCGTGACCCACTTGCAGGTGCCAGGATCCGCGCCGAACTCGGATGATCGCTCGCAAAGTGCGGGCTTCTTCGGGCCCGATCGGGTCGCACGGCACCGGTGCCTCCTGAAAAGCGCTGGAAATGCTGGGGAAACCGTCAACCACCATGAAGAACGCTCGACCTCAGGTGGACGTCGATGCGAATTCCGCCCCCGCGCCTTGTCCGTCCACTTCGAATGTGTATGCTCGCCGCGACGTGCCCCCGGCCACCGACATCGACACCGCAAAGACGACCATCGCACCGGAGCGATCGCACGTCCAGCGGATGGACGCGCTGCAGCGCGCGAACGACATCCGGACCCGGCGCGCACAGCTGAAGCGGGACCTGCGTGCCGGCCACGTCGCCATTCACAGCCTGCTGCTGAACCCGCCCGAGTACCTCGAGACCGCCAAGGTCTTCGACATGCTCCTCGCGGTCCCGAAGTACGGCCGTGTCAAGGCGAACAAGATCCTCCAGCAGTGCCGGATCTCACCGAGCAAGACCGTCGGCGGCCTCTCCGAGCGCCAGCGCGGCGAGCTCGTCTCGCTGCTCCAGAAGCCACGCCGATAGGGCACGCCGCGCGGCGCCGCTCGCCGCGGCTTCGCCTGCTCGCCCGGTCCGCCATGGCCGGTGCCCACCCCGCGCACTTGTGGTGCTTCTGGCGCCCACAAGTGCGAACCGCATGCGCTGTGGACCCGCGGACCGCCGCCGTGGCTGCGGCCGACCCTCGATGCTGCTGTTCGCGCCGCCACCAGCCGGCCACCGGCCGGGGCGGCTCCCGCCGGTCGCTGGCCTAGGGTGGCCGTCGTGGCGCGGGCGGTCGTCATCACGGGGCCTTCGGGCGTGGGCAAGGGCACGCTGATCCGGCTGCTTCGCGAGCGGCTGCCCCAGCTCGGCCTGAGCGTGTCGGCGACGACCCGCGCGCCGCGGCCCGGCGAGGTGGACGGCGCCGACTACCACTTCCTGAGTGACGCGGACTTCGATCGGCTCGTCGCCGAGGGCGCATTCGTCGAACACGCCGAATACGCCGGGCGCCGTTACGGCACGCTGCGGGCCGAGCTCGAGCGGCGGGCCGACGCCGGCGAGCCGGTCGTCCTGGAGATCGAGGTCGAGGGCGCGCGGCAGGTGCGGGCGGCGATGCCTGGCGCGCTGCAGGTGTTCATCGCGCCGCCCTCGCGGGAGGCGCTGCGCGAGCGGCTGGTCGGACGCGGCACGGACGCGGCGGACGTGATCGAGCGCCGCCTGGAGGTCGCCGAGCGCGAACTCGACGCCCAGCACGAGTTCGGGCACGTCGTCGTCAACGACCGCCTCGAGGACGCCGTGCGCGAGCTGATCGCCGTCGTGGAGCCGGCCGTCGGCGGGCCGGTAGACTGAAGGGCATGATCCAACCGCGCATCGACGCGCTCCTCGAGCAGGTCGACTCCAACTACGCCGCCGTCCTCGTCGCCGCGAAGCGCGCGCGCCAGATCAACAGCTACTACCACAACCTCGGCGAGGGCACGTTCGACGAGTTCCCGCCGCCGATGGTGGAGACGCATTCGCACAACTACCTGACGATCGCGCTCGAGGAAGTCGCGAACGGGAAGGTCTCCTACCACTACCGGTAGGGGGACCGCGGCTCCCGCACAGCGGGCACGACGCGATGGCACGGATCCTCGTCGGCGTCAGCGGGGGGATCGCGGCCTACAAGGCGCTGGATCTCGTGCGCCTGGCCACGAAGTCCGGGCACGCCGTCCGCGTCGTCCAGACGCCGGAGTCGCAGCGGTTCGTCGGCGCGGCATCGTTCTCCGCGCTGACCGGGGCGCCGGTCCTGACCGACGAGTTCGAGCGTGACCCGGCGCGCGGCGTCTTCCCCGACCAGGCGGCGCCGGATCACGACCCGCTGAGTCACCTGGAGCTCGTTCGCAACGCCGACGTCTTCCTGATCGCCCCGGCGACGGCGAACACGATCGCCAAGCTGGCGCACGGGCTGGCCGACAACCTGCTGACCAGCGCGGCCCTCGCCACGACCTGCCCGCTGCTCGTCGCCCCGGCGATGAACCACCACATGTGGGGGCACCCGGCCACCCAGGCGAACGTCGCGACGCTGCGCGAGCGCGGCGTGCTGATCATCGATCCCGGCGTCGGTGCGCTCGCGTCGAAGCACGAATGGGGCGCCGGGCGCCTCGCCGAGCCCGCCGAGCTGCTGGCCGCCGCTGAGAGCGTCGTGCCCGCGGGCGAGCGGCCCTGGGACGGGCTGCGGGTCCTCGTGACGGCAGGCGGCACGCGCGAGCCGATCGACGCCGTGCGCTATGTCGGCAATCGCTCATCGGGGCGCATGGGGTTCGCCATCGCCGACGAGGCCGCCGCGCTCGGCGCCCGGGTCACCGTCGTCGCGGCCAACGTCGCACTGCCGCGCAGCCCGGGTGTCCGGTATGTGGACGTCGTCACGGCGGCCGAGCTCCAGGCGGCGTGCGAGACGGCGTTCGACGACTGCGACGTGCTGGTGATGAGCGCCGCCGTCGCCGACTTCCGCCCGTCCGACCCGGCCGGCGGCAAGCTCAAGAAGCAGGGTCGTGACCGCCTGTCGATCGACCTGGAGCCGACGCCGGACGTCCTCGCCGGCCTCGCCGCGCGCCGCCGCCCGGGGCAGACGCTGGTCGGCTTCGCCGCCGAGCACGGCGCCGGCGCCGTCGGCTATGGCCGCGAGAAGCTGGCGCGCAAGGGCCTCGACGCGGTCGTCGTCAACGACGTCGGCGCTCCCGGCGTGGGCTTCGACGTCCTCGACAACGAGGTCACGATCCTCACCGCGGGCGGCGAGCGGCACGTGCCCAAGGCGACCAAGGCCGAGATCGCGCGGGCCGTCCTGGCGGCCGTCGCGGAGCTGCGCGATCCGGCGCACCACCCGCCCGCAGCGGCGCCATGAGCGCGCCGGGCGAGCTGCCCGGGTCCTCCGGCTCCGTGTCCGCCGCGGAGGTCGAGGCGGCCCGCACGCTCGCCCGCCGCGTCACCGAGGCCGTCCGCCTCGCCGTCGAGGTGCGGCCCGACGTCATCGAGCAGGTGATCGTGGCGACCCTCGCCGAGGGTCACGTGCTGATCGAGGATCTGCCCGGGGTGGGCAAGACGACGCTCGCCCGAGCGGTCGCCCGGACGCTGGGGCTCGACTTCGCCCGGATCCAGTGCACGTCGGACCTGCTGCCGGCCGACGTCGTCGGCACGAGCGTCTTCCATCGCGAGGAGGAGGCGTTCGCCTTCCGGCCCGGGCCGATCTTCGCCAACGTCGTGCTCGTCGACGAGATCAATCGCGCCTCGCCGAAGACCCAGTCCGGGCTGCTCGAGTGCATGCAGGAGCGCCGCGTCACGGTCGACGTGCAGTCACACGAGCTCGCGCGGCCGTTCATCGTCCTGGCGACGCAGAACCCCGTCGAATTCGAGGGCACGTACCCGCTCCCGGAGGCGCAGGTGGACCGCTTCATGATGCGCCTGGCCATGGGCTACCCGGCCCCGGCGGGCGAGGCGGCGATGCTCGAGGCGCACGAGGGCGGGGATCGGGTCGAGTCGCTCGAGCCCGTCGGCAGCCTCGCGGACGTCCTGGCGGCGCAGGACGCCGCGCGGCGCGTCCACGTCTCCGCGGCGCTGCGCGCGTACGTCGTCGCGCTGCTCACGCGGACGCGCGAGGACCGGCGCGTCGCGCTCGGCGCGAGCCCGCGCGCGGGCCTGCTGCTCGTCCGCGCCGCGAAGGCCCGGGCGCTGCTCCACGGGCGCGACCACGCCCTGCCCGACGACGTCCAGGCGCTCGCGGATGCGGTGCTGGCGCACCGGATCCTGCTCGCGCCCGACGCGATCGACCTGACAGCGGACGTCGTGATCGCCGACGCCCTGGCCGCAACCGGGGCACGCTGAGGCCGGGACGGGACGGGGGCACGACGTGACCCGCACGCGTGACGCGATCCTGCTCGGCGCGCTGCTGGTCCTGGTCGCGCTGGCGTTCGACGCGCCGGCGCTGGACGTGCCGGGCGTCGCGCTGATGCTGCTCGGCGTTGCCTGCGAGCTCTGGGTGCGGGCCGCCGCCCGCGACCTGACCGTCGAGCGCGAGCTGGAGCGGACCCGCGCCGTCGAGGAGGAGCCGATCGACGTCGGCGTCGTGATCCGCAGCGCCACGGTCGGCGCGCCCTCCGGTGAGCTCGACGATCCGTTCCTCGACGGCCGCACCGCGCTGCTGCTTCCCGGTCGCCGGGCGCAGCGGATCCGGATCCGCGCCAGCTTCGCCCGTCGCGGGCGGCGCCGCCTTGCGGCACCGTCGGTGATCGTGCGCGATCCGCTCGGCATGGCGATGCGCCGGGTGATCGGGGGTCAGGCCGCCGACCTGCTGATCCTCCCCCGCACGGAGCCGCTGTCCGACGCGGGACGCGTCGGCGGGAAGCGCCCCGGACCATGGCTGCGGACGTTGTCGCTGGCGGCCGACGTCGACCTCGACGGCCTACGGCCCTATCGGCCGGGTACGTCGGCGTCGCGGATCTACTGGCCGGGACTCGCGCGTGGCGGCGAGCTGTCCGAGCGCCGGCTGCGGTCGGGGTCCGACGAACGGGCGCTGGTCGTCCTCGACGCGCGGACATCGCGCCCGGAGGACCTCGATGCGGCGGTGCGCGCGGCTGCCTCGATCTGCCGCCATCTGGGCGAGCGTCGAGGCTGCCGCCTGGGTCTGCCCGGGATGCGGCGGGCGCTCGAGATCGGGCCCGGGCTTCGCGGGTGGGAGGCGGCGCACACGCACCTAGCGCTCGTCGAGCGTGGCGGGCGGCCGAGCGCCAGCGCGCTAGCGCAGCGCCGCGGCCTGCTGATCTGGGTCTCGGCCGAGCGGCTGACGCGCGCGCCAGACGCGCTCGTGCACAGCGGCGCCGGGACACGCGTGCTCGTCGTGCCGGGAACGCTCGCGGCCGGCCGGTCGGCGTTCACCGTCGCCGGCTGCACGGCGTACACGCTCGGCGAGGGCCGCCGGCCGGTGGCGGCGGCCGGCGCCGCGGAGACCGCGCGATGAGCGCCGTCGGCGCCCGGCCTGCTGGGCCGGCGTACGCGACGGCCGCGGGGCCGGCGGCGGCGACGCTGCGGGCCGCGGGCTTCGGCGGGCTGTGCGCGTTCGCGCTGCTGACGTGGAGCCGGCTCGTGGCGCCCGGGTGGACGGCCGGGGCGCTCGCCACGTCGATCTGCGCGACCGTGGTCGTGGGCGGCGCGCTGGCGCGTCCCGGACGCGGCCGCGCCGGGCGGCTGCTGCCGGCCGCCGCGCTGGTGGCCGCCGGGCTGCTGCTGGCAGGGGTTCCGGCGCGCCTGCTGCTCCCGGATCGCTGGGGCGAGCTCGCGTCCGGCATCGGTGACGGTGCCGGGACGCTGTCGTCGCTGACCGTGCCGTACGCCGGCGACGACGCGTGGGCGCGGCGCACGCTGCTGCTCGCCGGGATCGCCTTCGTGGTCGTCGCCGCCGTCACCGCCGCCCGCGCACGCGCGCTCGGGTCCGCGGCGCCGGTCACCGCCGTGATCGCGCTGCTCGCGCTCTACACGATCGCCGTGATCCAGCTGCAGCCGGCGCATCCCGGGCTGTCGGGCGCCGCCTGCACGCTGCTGCTCGCGCTCGCGCTGTGGGCCGATCGGGTCCCGCGCGGGCTCGGCGCCACGGCGACGGGCCTCGTCATGGCCGCATGCCTGGCGGGGATGCTCGCCGTGCCGCTCCTGGACCGCCCCGGGCCGGCGATCGACGTGCAGCGGCTGACGTCCGATGCGACCGCGTCGCGCACGGCGACCTATCGCTGGGACCACGACTACGGACCGCTGAACTGGCCGCGCCGCGGCCGCGAGGTGCTGCGGGTGAGGACGACGACGCCCTCGTACTGGAAGGCGGAGGTGCTCGACGGATTCGACGGGCGTGCGTGGCGCCAGGCCGGCGGCGTGGCCTCGTTCGAGCCGAGTTCGGACCGCCGGACGCTCACCTCCGGCTGGACCAGGCGCATCGCCGTCACCGTCCGCGACCTGCGGATCGCGCAGTTCGTCGGCGCCGGGGAGACGCTCGGGATCCAGCGCAGCGTGCTGCCGGCGGTCGCGCAGGCCGGCGGCTTCTTCGTCAGCGATCAACGCGAGCTGCGACGCGGCGACACGTACACCGCCACGGTCTACACCCCGCGGCCGTCGCCGCGCCAGCTCGCGCGGGCGGGGGCGGACTACCCGAGCTTCGCCCGGCTCTGGCTGCGGGTCGACCTCCCGGACGCGCCCGTCCGGCGAACCGTCGCCGACGCCGGCGTCCCGGTCGAAGCCCAGTTCGCGCCGTTCGGGCGCCGAGACACGACGCTCATCAGCTTCCGGGGCGGCGGCAGCGGCCTGATCGAGACCGATGACCCCGACGCGATCGTGCGCGGCAGCGGGCTCGGCCGGATCTTCGGCCTCGCGCAGCGCCTGCGCCGAAGCACCCGCACCCCGTACGCCTTCCTGCAGGCGGTCCAGGCGCGGGTCCGCCGGGGTGCGACGTACGACGAGCGCCCGCCGGTGTCGGCCGCGCCACTCGACACGTTCCTGTTCCGCGTCCGGCGCGGCTACTGCCAGCACTTCTCGGGGGCCATGGCCCTGCTGCTGCGGATGGGCGGCGTCCCCGCGCGGGTCGCGACGGGCTTCAGCCCCGGGACGTACGACCGCGCCCACCGCCGCTACGTCGTGACGGATCTCGACGCACATTCGTGGGTCGAGGCGTACTTCCCGCGGCTCGGCTGGATCACGTTCGATCCGACGCCCGCGGCGGCGCCCGCCCGCGACCAGCTCGCCGATCTCGCGACCGGCGGACGCGTGACGCCGCGCGTCGGTCGCAACGGCGCCCGTGACCTGCCGGCCGACGCGCCGGGCCGCGGTCGCGCGGCAGCGTCAGACGGCGCGGGGACGCGGCGCGCGGTGCTGTTGCTGGGGCTGCTCGCACTCGCCGCGGGCGCCTGGTTCGCGGCGACCCGCCGCCGCCGCCCGCGCGCGCCGGCGCCCGATCCCGAGCTTGCCGAGCTCGAGCGGGCGCTGCGGCGCACGGGCCGCGTCCCGGCACCCCCGGACACGCTCGCCGACCTGCGGCACACCCTCGGCGACTGCGGCGGCTACCTCGACGCGCTGACGCGCCGGCGGTTCGGGCCCGCCGGCAGCCCCGCCCCGACTCCGCGCCAGCGCCGGGACCTGCGCCGCGCGCTGGGCGCGGGGCTCGGCCCCGCGGGCGCCGCCCGCGCGCTCTGGGGCCTGCCGCCACTGCTGTTCCGCAGGCGAGCGCCCGGCACCGGGCGGCGCGTCCTCTAGCCTCCGGTGAGGTCATGGATTCCGCGTACGACCTCTTCACCCGGGGCACCGCGCTGCTCGAGGCGGGCGACTGCCACGCCGCGATCGTCCCGCTCGCCCGGGCACGCGACCTGGAGCCGGCCAAGGCGTCGGTCCGGGAGGCGCTCGGGCGCGCGTACTTCCGCGCCCAGCGCTACGGCGAGGCGGCCGACGAGTTCCGCGTCGTCGTCGACGGGGCGCCCACGAACGACTACGCGCTCTTCTGCCTGGGGCGCTCGCTGCAGCTTCTCGGCGAGCACGGCGCGGCGCGGCATCCGCTCGCGCTGGCGGCCTGTCTGCGGCCCGAGCGGGCCGACTACCGGCGCTACCTGGATCGCGCCCGCCGCGCCGCCGCGTAGCAGGGGTCGCGGCGCCCGGGGCGCCCTCGCGGAGGGGCTGCACGATCGCTCGCGGGGACCCCGTCGGTGCTATGGTCCCGGCACAGCTTTCGAATGTCGGCCACGCGGTCGGCGGAGTACCGAGAGCGGGCGCACGCCCGCTCTTTCTGTTTCATGAGCACCAATCTGCAACACGACGTCGAGACCCGCCTCGGACAGAACATGCCCGAGGTCGAAGTGCTGCTCGTGGAGCTCGCCGCGGGCACGCTGCGCGTCACGATCGATCACCCCGACGGCGTCACGCTGGGGGTCTGCGAGCAGGTCACCCGCGAGCTGTCCGAGCTGCGCGAGCGGTTCCCGCTCGAGGTGTCCTCGCCGGGACGCGAGCGCCCGCTGACCAAGCCGGACCACTTCCGCCGCTACCTCGGGCGCCGCGCACGGGTCCGCACGCGGCAGCCGCGGGACGGCCACAAGAGCTTCACCGGCGAACTGGTCGGCGCCTCCGACGCCGAGATCACGATCGCCGCGGACGAGGGCATCGTGTCGATCGCCTACGCCGACATCCACCGTTCGAACCTCGTGGAGGAGTAGGCATGTCCCGAGACATCATCGACGCGATGCGCGCGCTGGCAGAGGAGAAGGGCATCAGCCCGGACCGCCTGATCGCCGCGCTCGAGGACGCGCTCCTGTCGGCCTACAAGAAGCAGCCGTCGGCGGCCAAGTACGCCCGCGTGGAGATGGACCCCGAGTCCGGCGACTACCGCGTCATCGAACTGCTCGTCCCCGAGCGCCTCGAGGCGCAGCTGATCGTGGAGACGATCGACGAGGGCACCTACCTGGACCCGGAGACCGGCGAGTACGTCGAGCCGCAGGAGGTCGAGATCGACCCCGCGAAGTTCGCGGAGTACCGCGACCAGATCTCTGAGCAGGACGTCACACCGGACGACTTCGGCCGCATCGCCGCGCAGACCGCCAAGCAGGTGATCCTCCAGCGGATCCGCGAGGCCGAGCGCGACATGATGTTCGAGGAGTACCAGGACCGCGTCGGCGAACTGGTGACCGGCATCGTCCAGCAGTCCGACTCCCGCTACACGCTCGTCCAGTTGCGCGAGCGCGTCGAGGCGCTGCTGCCGCGCTCGGAGCAGGTCGACGGCGAGCGCTACGACCACGGCCAGCGCGTGAAGGCCGTGATCAAGGAGGTCTCGGCCTCCACCAAGGGCCCGTCGATCATCCTCAGCCGCCGCGACCCGGAGCTGATCAAGAGCCTGTTCGAGCTCGAGGTGCCGGAGATCGCCGACGGCCTCGTCGAGATCGCCAACGTCGCCCGCGAGCCGGGCTACCGCTCGAAGATCGCCGTCGTGTCCTACGCCGACGGCGTCGACCCCGTCGGCGCCTGCGTCGGCCCGCGCGGGTCGCGGGTGCGCATGGTCGTCTCCGAGTTGCGCGGCGAGAAGATCGACATCGTGCCGTACAACGAGGAGCCTGCGCGCTTCGTCGCCAAGGCGCTGTCACCGGCGCGCGTGCGTGAGGTGCTCGTCGACGATGACATCCGCCAGGCCACCGTCATCGTGCCGGACGACCAGCTGTCGCTGGCGATCGGCCGCGAGGGACAGAACGCGCGCCTGGCCGCCCGCCTGACCGGCTGGCGCATCGACATCCGCTCGGAGTCCGAGTTCGCCGGCGAGCCGCAGGACGACTCGTACGACGAGGTCGACACCGGCGGGCGCTGCGGCGCGCTGATGACGACCGGCCGCCGCTGCCCGAATGCGACGCTTCCGGGCTCGCACTACTGCGGCCTGCCGGCCCACCAGGCGCTGACGCGCTTCCCGACGAGTTCGCTGCTCGTCGTGCACGGGCTGACCGACGACGAGGTCGCCGTGCTGGCGGCGCCGGACGCGGACGAGGCGCAGGTCGCCGAGATCGTCGCCAAGGGTCAGGCCCAGGCCGCCGAGGCGACCGCCGAGGCCGAGGCCCAGGAGGCCGCGACACAGGCAGCCGCCGATGAGCAGGCCGCGGCCGATGAGCTTGACGCGGGCGAGGAGACGGCCGAGGCTGTCGCGATCGCCGGCGATGCAGTGTCCGAGGGTGCTGCGGACGAGGGCGCCGGGGAGCCGGCGGCATAGCCGCGCGCAGCCACGTCCCGCGGCGCCGATGCGTCGCGTGTGGGCGCATTGCGGCCCAGGCCGACCTGCGGCGCCTCGCCCTTCAGGGGACGAACGTCGTCCCCGATCCCGATCGGCGCCGTGCAGGACGCGGGGCGTACGTGTGTGATGAGCACTGTGCTCAGGACGCCTCCCGCCCCGGCGTGTTCGCTCGCGCCTTCCGCCGTCCCGTGACCGTCCAGAGCGACTTCGTAGAATCCAGGGTTCAGTGAGCAACAAGCGCGTACATGAGATCGCCAAGGAACAGAACCTCTCGAGCAGGGAGGTTCTGGAGGCGCTGCGCGCCGCCGGCATCGAGGCCACCGCGGCCGCGTCGACCGTCGACGAGGCGCTTGCGCTGAAGGCGCTCGCCGGCAACGGCGGGGCGACGGCGACGGCTGCCACCCCCGCTCCAGCTGCGCCTGCGACGCCGGCTCCGGCTGCGACGCCGACTGCGGCTGCGACGCCGGCTCCGGCTCCGACTGCTCCCGCCGCGCAGCGCCCGGCCGCGACGACGCCGCGCGCCAAGGTCCCCGGGGCACCCCGCGCCGCCGCGCTCCGCGCACCCGCGCCCCGTGCCGCCGCGCCGCCCGCGCCGGCCGCCCCCGCGACCCCCGAGCGCCGGGTCTTCGAGCCCGACGCTCCGGCGCCGATCCGTCCCGGCAGCCGCGTCTTCGAGCCCGATGCCCCCGCGCCGATGCGGCCGGTGCAGCGCGGCGCCCAGGCGCCCGCGCCGCCGATGCCGCGCCCGCGCGTCCAGCCGCGTCCCGCGTCGCTGCCCAGCGACCCGCGTCTCGCAGGGGTGAAGGCACCCGCCGCTCCCGTTCCCGCTCCGGCCGCGCCGGCGCCGGTGGAGCCCAAGGCCGCCGCCGCGCCGCCCGCCCCCGAGGCGACCACCGTCGAGGTCGAGGCCGCCGCAGCCGTTGCCGATGCGCCCGTCGCCGACGCTGCGGTCGCCGATGCGCCCGTCGCCGACGCTGCGGTCGCCGAGGCGCCCGCAGGCGATGCTCCGGCCACGCCCGACGCCGCCGAGGCGCCTGCCGACCCGCAGGCCGCCGCGACGGCCGTGCCCGAGAAGCCGGCTCCGGGCACCGGCCCGAAGATCATCTCCCGTCCCGAGGACGCTCCCAAGCGCAAGCGCGACGAGACCAAGACGGCGCAGAGCGCGGCCGGCGGCCGCCGCCGCGTCGTCATCGACTCGCAGGCCGGCCGGCGTCCCGGCGGCCCCGGCGGCCCGGGTGGTCCCGGCGGCCCCGGTGGCGGACCGCCGCTGCGCCGCCCGCGGCGCCGGCGTGGCCGCCGCCGCTTCCTCGACGAGACCGTCCAGCCGCTCGACTCGGGCGCGTCCGCGCGCACCGACGTCGTCCGCATCAACTCGGGCTCGACCGTGAAGGACGTCTCCGAGTACCTCGGCGCCGGCGTTCCCGAGGTCATCAAGCAGCTGATGATGATGGGCGAGATGGCGACCCTCACCCAGACGCTGTCCGACGAGGCGATCGTCGTCCTCGCGGAGGCCCTGGGCAAGGAGGTCGAGGTCGTCCACGCGGGCGACGCGGCCGATGTCGTCATCGAGTACGACGACGCCGACGACGATCTGGTCGACCGCCCGCCGGTCGTCACGATCATGGGTCACGTCGACCACGGCAAGACGTCGCTCCTCGATGCGATCCGCGAGGCCGACGTCGTCGCCGGCGAGGCCGGCGGCATCACGCAGCACAGCGGCGCCTACCAGGTGCACTACAACGACGACATCATCACGTTCCTCGACACGCCGGGCCACGAGGCGTTCACCGCGATGCGCGCCCGTGGTGCCAGCGTGACCGACATCGCGGTCATCGTGGTCGCCGCCGACGACGGCCCCAAGCCGCAGACGATCGAGGCGATCGACCACGCCCGCGCCGCCGGCGTGCCGATCATCGTCGCCGTCAACAAGATCGACAAGGAGGGCGCGGACCCCACGCGCGTGCGCACCGAGCTCACGCAGCGCAACCTGCAGCCCTCGGAATGGGGCGGCGAGACCGAGTACGTCGACGTCTCGGCCAAGACCCGCGAGGGCCTGGAAGACCTGCTCGACATGATCCTCGTCGTCGCCGAGCTCCAGGAGCTCGTCGCCAACCCGGACACCGAGGCCAGCGGCGTCGTCGTCGAGTCCCGGCTCGACCCGGGCCGCGGGCCGGTCGTGACCGCGCTGATCCAGCGCGGCACGCTGCGCGTCGGCGACTCGATGGTCGCCGGGCCGCACTGGGGCAAGGTCCGTGCGATGCACGACTACATCGGCAACCGCGTCGACGAGGCGCTCCCGGGCGAGCCGGTCGAGCTGCTCGGCTTCGACGGCGTCCCGGACGCCGGCGAGTACGTCCGCGTGGTCGAGACCGACAAGATCGCGCGCTCGCAGGCCAATGAGCGGTCGATCCGTCTGAAGAACGAGGCGCAGGCCCGCCGCTCGGGCCGCAAGGTCTCGTTCGACGACCTCTTCAACGTGATCCGCGAGGGCGAGCTGAAGGACCTCAACCTCGTCCTCAAGGCCGACGTGTCCGGCTCGCTGGAGGCCTTCGAGGACGAGATCGCCAAGCTGCCGCAGACGGAGGTCGTGGTCAACATCATCCACAGCGGCGTCGGCGGCATCAACGAGTCCGACGTCATGCTCGCGACCGCGTCCGACGCGGTCATCCTCGGCTTCAACGTGCGCCCGGTCGGCGACGCCCGCGCGGCGGCCGACCGCGACGGCGTCGAGATCCGCTCCTACTCGATCATCTACAAGGCGCTCGACGATCTGCGCGACGCCATGACGGGCATGCTCGAGCCCGAGGAGATCGAGGACACCGTCGGCCAGGTCGAGGTGCGACAGACGTTCAAGGCGTCGAAGATCGGCACGATCGCCGGGTCCTACGTGACCGAGGGCAAGGTCACGCGCGGCGCGAAGGTCCGCGTCGTCCGAGACGGAACGGTCATCTACGAGACGACGGTCGCGACGCTGCGGCGGTTCAACGAGGATGCCCGCGAGGTCGCGGCCGGGTTCGAGTGCGGCATCGTGCTGGCGAACTTCCAGGACGTGAAGGACGGCGACGTGCTCGAGGTCTACGAGACGCGCAAGGTCGAGCGCGCGCTCGGGTAGGGACTGTCGGTGGCCGGGCAGCGCATGCGCCGGGTCGATGAGGCCGTCCGCGAGGTCCTCGCCGACGCCATCGGCCGGCTGCTGAAGGATCCGCGCGTCGGCTTCGTGACGGTGACGGACGTCTCGACCAGCCCGGACCTGCGCCAGGCATGGGTCTACGTCAGCGTGTTCGGCGACCCCGAGCAGCAGACGGCGGCGCTCGAGGGCCTGACGTCCGCCCACGGCGTGCTGCAGGCCGAGGTCGGCCGGCAACTGCGCATGAAGCGCACGCCGACCCTGGAGTTCCGGCTCGACCACACCACCGCGAACGCGTTCAAGATGGACGCCCTGATCGCCGAGGTCGCCCCTGCGGGCGAGGAGACACAGGCATGAGCCCCACGCAGACCAGCCCACAGGAGACGCGCGAGGGGATCATGAGCGCGATCCGCAGCGCCGAGCGCTTCGTGCTGATCACGCACGAACATCCCGACGGCGACGCCCTCGGGTCGCTCCTGGGCATGCACCGCGTGCTGCAGGCGCTGGGGAAGGACAGCGTGATGTTCATCTGCGACGGAGAGCTGCCGCTGCCATACGAGTACCGCTGGCTCGACCTCAGCGAGGCGAGCGGCACCGTGCCGGCCGACATCGAGCAGCGCGTGATCGTGTTTCTGGACTGCGGCAACATCGACCGCAACCCGGTCGAGGCGTTCCGCAGCGAGACGGCCACGATCCTGAACATCGACCACCACCACGACAACACGCGCTTCGGCTCCGTCGATCACGTGATCGGCGGTGCCTCCTGCACCGCCGAGCTGGTCTGGGACCTGATGACCGGGCTGGGCGTCGAGCTGACGGCCGAGATCGCCGAGCCGCTCTACGTCGGCCTGATCACCGACACGGGTCGATTCATGTACGAGAACGCGGGCGTCCGGGCGCACCTGATGGCGGCGGATTGCATCGCCGCCGGCGTCGAGCCCGCCCGCGTCAACCGCGCCGTCTACGAGGGCTGGCCGGAGCCGAAGCTGCGCCTCTTCGCGCTCGGGCTGAGCCGCGCCCGGCGCGAGGTCGGGGGCGCGCTGACCTTCGCCTTCCTCAGCGCCAGCGACTTCACCGAGACCGGGGCGGACGAGAGCTACACCGAGGGCATCGTGGACCGCCTGCGCGCGGTCGAGGGCACCAAGGTGGCGGCGCTCGCGCGGGAACTCAACGCCAACGGCGAGGGTGGCCCGCGCTGGAAGATCTCGCTGCGCTCGAGCGACGGCAGCGTCGACGTCTCCGCGATCGCCCGCGAGGCGGGAGGCGGGGGACATCGCCAGGCCGCGGGCTTCCGCTCGGAGCTCTCGCAGGAGGGCCTTGTGGCGTTCCTCTGCGAGCACGTCGCCGCGCAGCTGTAGTCGTGGGCGCCGACCCGAGTGACCAGGGCGGCATCGTGCTGGTCGACAAGCCCGCGGGCATGACGTCGTTCGCGGCGACGGCCGCCGTCCGCCGCGGCCTGGGGATGCGCAAGGCCGGCCATGCGGGGACGCTCGACCCGTTCGCCACGGGACTGCTGATCGTGCTCGTCGGCCGCGCCAGGCGGATCCAGCGCTTCTTCATGGCGATGCCGAAGACGTACGAGGCCGTCGCACGGCTCGGCGCCGTCTCGACGACCGGGGACCCGGAGGGGGACATCACCGTCACGGGCGTGCTGCCCGCCGATCCCCTGATCCTGCCGACCGGCGTCATCCGCCAGCGACCGCCGGCCCACAGCGCCGTGCACGTCGACGGCGTGCGCGCCTATGTGCGCGCCCGGCGCGGTGAGGACGTCCAGGTGCCCGAGCGGGAGGTCACCGTGTACGCGTTCGAGCAGCGCTGGCGCGACGGGGACCGTGCCGGCCTGCACGTCGCCTGCTCCTCGGGGACCTACATCCGCAGCCTCGTCGCCGACCTCGGCGACGCCTATACGGAGGAGCTGCGCCGCACGTCGATCGGGCCCTTCGACGTCGCCGACGCCGACCCCGACCGGATCGTTCCGCTGAACCAGGTCGTGGGGTTCTTCCGCTCGGTGCAGCTGGACGCCGGGGCTGCGCGTCGCATCGCCCACGGGCAGCAGCTGTCACCGCCGGCGGGGATCTGCGAGCCGGCGCCCGGATGGGAGCTGCCACAGGCACCGGCGGAGATCCTGATCCGCGACGAGGACGGCCCCGTCGCCCTCGCGGAGCAGCTCGCGGACGGCCGGCTCAAGCCCGTCGTAGGCTTCCGCGCGTGAAGGTCACCATGTTCCCCGACGTCGAGGTCCGCCCGCGGCGGGTCGCCGTCGGCACGTTCGACGGCGTCCACCGCGGTCATCGCGAGGTCATCGCGGGCGCCGACACGGTGCTGACCTTCGATCCGCACCCGACGTCGGTCGTCAAGCCCGGCCACGAGCCGCCACTGCTCACCACGCTGGCCCGCAAGTCCGAGCTCGTCGCGTCACTGGGCGTCGACGAGCTCGTGGTGGTGCCGTTCGACGCCGACTTCGCGGCGCGCGGACCGGCCGAGTTCGTGCAGTCGGTGCTGGTGGACGCGCTCGGCGCGACGCACGTCAGCGTCGGCGAGAACTTCCGCTTCGGCAACCGTGCCCAGGGCGACACGGACCTCCTGCGATCCGACGACCGCTTCGAGACCCGCGTCACGCCGCTGCTCGAGGTCGACGGGGAGATCGTCAGCTCGAGCCACATCCGCGGCCTGGTCCTCGGCGGGGCCCTGGAGTACGCCGGAGCGCTGCTGGGTGCGCCGTTCGTGATCGACGGCGCCGTGGTGCACGGTGACAAGCGCGGGCGGACGCTCGGGTTCCCGACGGCGAACCTCGTGCCCGCCGAGGGCTACTGCACCCCTGGACATGGCGTCTACGCCTGCCGCGCGTGGACGGCGGACGGGCGCCGGCACGCCGCCGCCGTGAACGTCGGCGTGCGCCCGATGTTCGAGAGCGGGCGCGGCGAGCTGATCGAGGCGTACATCATCGACTTCGACGGGGACCTGTACGGCGAGCCGCTGCGGCTCGAGTTCCACCGCCGCCTGCGCGGGGAGCGCCGCTTCGCCGGCGTCGAGGCCCTCGTGGCGCAGATGGCGAGCGACGTGCGTGAGACGCGCGACCTCATGACCGTCTGACGCCGGGCGCGACCTGCTACCGTCGGCGCCGCTTATGAGCACGCTGACGCCCGAGAAGACCCAGGAGATCACCGCCAAGTTCGGCAAGGACGAGAAGGACACCGGCAACGCCCGTGTCCAGGTCGCCCTGCTGACCCAGCGGATCAACGACCTCACCGAGCACCTCCGCTCGCACAAGAAGGACCACGCGTCCCGCCGCGGGCTGCTGATGCTCGTCGGACGCCGCCGTCGCTTCCTGAATTACCTCCAGCGGACGGACCTCGAGGGCTACCGCGCCCTGGTCCGCGAGCTCGGCCTGCGCAAGTGAGCGTGATCTCCGCGGGCGCGCCCGCACCCGAGTTCAAGCTGCGCCGCGGGGACTACAAGCGCTTCACGCGCGAGGATCTGCTCGGCACGCGCACGGTCCTCGTGTTCTACCCGGCCGCGTTCAGCCTGGTCTGCACCGACCAGTTCCAGATCTACGAGGAGGCCCTGCCGGAGATCACCGCGCAGGGTGCCGTGATGTACGGCGTCTCGTGCGATCAGCCCGACTCGCAGTCCGCGTTCCGCGAGAAGCTCGGCGTCAGCATCGACCAGCTGTCCGACTTCGAGCCCAAGGGCGAGGCCTCGCGTGCATTCGGTGCCTACTTCGAGCCTGCCGGGGTCTCCAACCGCGCGCTCGTCATCACGAACGCCGAGGGCGTCGTGACGTGGAGCTGGGAAGGCGAGCACCCTGGGGTCCTCCCGGGCGTGAACGTCGTGATGGACGGTCTCGCCGCCGCCTGAGCGGAGCTCGGTGCACGTGACCCCACCCGCGATCGGCGGATGGCCAGGAGGCCCATCCGCGCGGATCGCGTGCGGCGGCAGGCATCGCCGATCTCTCGCTCAGACTGCGTGCGGCGACGGTCAGCCTGTCGGCGAGGCGGTCCGGATGACCGAGGTCGCCAGCAGCTCCGGGATGACCGCCGAGCGGTGGTCGAAGATGCGCTCGACGTCGCGGCGCACGAACAGCCGGTGCGCGAGCCGGCCGAGCGGGCCGAAGCCGATCGCATAGCGCACGGTGTCGGTCATCAGCGTCCGGCCGTCAGGCTGGGCCTCGAACGTGTGGGTGTGATGCCAGAGCGCGTAGGGACCGCTGATCTGCGTATCGACGAACCGCTGCGGCGGCTGCCACTCCATGATCCGCGTGCGCCAGCGCACCGGGGCGCTGTGGATCCGCAGGCGGTACTCGATGAGCGTGCCCTCGTGCATCGCGATCGGGGCCGGCGTGATGACCCGGAAGCGCAGCAGCGGCGGCGTGATGGCCTCGAGGTTGTGCGCGTCCGCGAAGAACGGGAACACCTCCTCCGGGGTTCCGTCGAGGAATTGCTTCTGGATCAGGAGGTGCTCGTGCATACGGGCTCGGAGTCTAGGCTGCGGCCATGGCCGACCTGACGAGCGCCGCGCTGCCGCCGGCCGGCAGCGGGGACCACCTGCGCGGAGCGCCCGACGCCCCGGCGGTCGTGTTCTACGGCGACTTCACCTGCGTGCGCTGCGCGGTCGGCGCGCAGCGCCTGGCCGCGGCTCCGGTGCGCGTCGCCTACCGCCATCTGGTCCTGTCCGCACGCGGTGCGCGGGGGGCGGCGCTGGCGCGCGCCGCCGAGGCGGCGGCGCTCCAGGGCGCGTTCTGGCCCTTCCACGACCGGCTGTTCGCCGACCAGGGCCACCAGGACGACCCGCACCTGTGGGCGCTGTGCGAGGAGCTCGGCCTGGACCTGGAGCGGTTCGACCTCGACCGCCGGTCCGCGCACGTCACCGACCTCGTCGCGGCGCAGACGCGCGAGGCGCTGCGCGGCGGCGCGACGGGCACGCCGACGGTGGTCCTGGCCGACGGCTCGGTCCACGCTGGCAGTGCCGACGCGGCACTCACCGGGTCAGGCGGCGGGCTAGTATGACCAGGTTCGGAAACAGATAGAGACAGACGCAGGGCCGCAGGATCCGACGGGCGGCCCTCAGAAGGAGTACACACCTCATGAGTTCTGACGCAGTGACCACGGTCTCCGTCGAGATCGCTGGCACCGAGATCTCGTTCGAGACCGGCCGCATGGCCAAGCAGGCTTCAGGCGCCGTCGTCGTCCGCTCGGGCGACTCGATGGTCCTCTGCACCGCCACGATCGGCAACCTCAAGGACGTCGACTTCCTGCCGCTGACGGTCGACGTCGAGGAGCGGATGTACGCCGCGGGCAAGATCCCCGGCTCGTTCTTCAAGCGCGAGGGCCGCGCGGGCGAGAAGTCCACGCTCACCGCCCGCATGATCGACCGCCCGATTCGCCCGCTGTTCCCCAAGGGCTGGCACTACGAGACGCAGATCGTCGCGATCCCGCTGAGCGTCGACCACGACCACCCGTACGACATGCTGGCGATGAACGGCGCCTCGATGGCGCTGATGCTGTCGCCCGTCCCGCTCCCGCACCCCGTCGGCGCGGTCCGCATCGGCCTGATCGACGGCAGCTTCGTCGTCAACCCGACCGAGGAGCAGGCCACGACCGGCAGCGAGCTCGACCTGGTCGTCGCCGGCACCGCCGAGGCGATCCTGATGGTCGAGGCCGGCGCCAACGAGGTCACCGAGGCCGAGATCCTCGACGCCCTCGACATCGCCCACGGCGAGATCAAGAAGCTCTGCGCGCTGCAGGTCGAGCTGGCCGCCAAGGCCGGCAAGGCGAAGCTCGTCATCGAGCCGCCGGTCGTCGACGAGGACCTGCTGGCCCGCATCAAGGCCTCGCACGGCGCCAAGATCGACGCGGCGACCTCGGTCGTCGACAAGCTCGCCCGCCAGGACGCGTCGACCGCCGTCAAGGACGAGATCGTCGCCGAGTACGCCGGCGATCCGTCCGCCGAGGACTACGCCGCCCGCAAGGGCGCCGCGGCCGGCATCTTCTCGAAGCTGGAGAAGTCCACGATCCGCGAGCGCATCGCGGTCGACAAGAAGCGCCCGGACGGTCGTGGCACGGACGAGATCCGTGACATCTCGATCGAGGTCGGCGTGACCCCGCGCACCCACGGTTCCGCGCTGTTCACGCGCGGCCAGACGCAGGCCCTGTCGGCTGCGTCACTGGGCACGCTGAAGGAGGAGATGCGGGTCGACTCGCTGACCCTCGAGAAGAACCGCTACTACTGGCACCACTACAACTTCCCGCCCTTCTCGGTGGGCGAGGCCGGCTTCATGCGCGGCCCCAAGCGGCGTGACATCGGTCACGGCGCCCTCGCCGAGCGTGCGCTGAAGCCGATGATCCCGTCGATCGAGGAGTTCCCGTACTCGATCCGCGTCGTCTCGGACATCCTCGAGTCGAACGGCTCGTCCTCGATGGCGTCGGTCTGCGGGTCCTCGCTGTCGCTGATGGATGCCGGCGTGCCGATCAAGGCGCCGGTCGCGGGCATCGCGATGGGCCTGATCAAGGAGGGCGACGACTACACCGTCCTCACCGACATCGCCGGCGTCGAGGATCACCTCGGCGACATGGACTTCAAGGTCGCCGGCACCGAGGAGGGCATCACCGCCCTGCAGATGGACATCAAGATCACGGGCGTGACGTTCGACATCCTGGGCGACGCGCTCGCGCAGGCCAAGGACGCCCGGCTGTCGATCCTGAGCCAGATGGCCGACGTGATCGCCCGGCCGCGGGAAGAGCTGTCCGTCCACGCGCCGAGGATCATCCAGATCAAGATCGACCCGTCGCAGATCGGCCTGCTCATCGGCAAGGGCGGCGAGACCATCCGCGGCCTGTCCGACGAGTTCGAGTCGCAGATCGATGTCAACGACGAGGGCCAGGTCCTCATCTACTCGGCCAGCGGCGCGCTGGGTGAGGCGCTCAAGGAGCGCATCACGACGATGATGAAGGAGGTCGAGGTCGGCGATTCGTTCACCGGCAAGGTCGTCAAGACGACCACGTTCGGCGCCTTCGTCGAGCTCGCCAAGGGCACCGACGGCCTGCTGCACATCTCCAACGTCTCGCCGGGCAACCGCGTCGAGAACGTGGAGGACGTGCTGAACAAGGGTGACGAGATCGAGGTCCGCGTGGTCGAGGTCGACCGCGAGCGCGGTCGCATCGGCCTGCGCCTGGCGGACGATCCGTCGATCGCCGGCAAGAGCGTCGAGGAGCTGGCCGGCATCGGCGCCGGCGGTGGCGCAGGCGGCGGCGGCGACCGCGGCCCGCGCCCGCCGCGTGGTGATCGCAACGGCGGCGAGCGCGGCGGTCGCGGATCGGGCCGCCCGCGGCATCGCAGCGGCGACAGCGATCCCGACCGCGGCTGATCGCCGGCAGCGTCGTGGCTGAGGGCCACACCCTCACGACGCTGCCATCGGGCGTCCGGGTCGTCACGGAGGGCATGCCCTCCGTGCGATCCGTGGCGCTCGGCTTCTTCGTCGGCACGGGCTCGGCCATGGAGGCCGTGCCCGTCGCCGGCTGGTCGCACCTGCTGGAGCACATGATCTTCCGCGGCACCGAGCACTACGCCTCGGAGGAGATCGACGAGATCTTCGACGCGATGGGCGCGGAGCTCAACGCCGGGACTGGCAAGGAGTCCACGTCCGTCTACTCCCGCGTGCTGGACGTGCACCTGGAGCGGGCGTTCGACGTCATCGGCGAGATGGTCGGCCGCCCGCGGCTGACCGCCGAGGACCTCGCCAACGAGCGCGAGATCGTGCTCGAGGAGATCGCGATGTACGAGGACGACCCGCACGACCTCGTCCACGACCTGCTCGGCGAGGCCGTCTTCGGCGACCATCCGCTCGGCCGTCCCGTCATCGGGACGCGCGCGAGCGTCGGTGCCACGCGGGCCGATGCGCTGCGGGAGTTCCACACTGGGCGCTACGTCCCGGGGGACATCGTCGTCGCGGCGGCCGGCTCGGTCGACCACGACGCGCTCGTCGCCCTCGCCGAGCGGCTCCCGCTCGCGGGGGCGCCGGGGTCCCACGGGCCCGCCGCACCTGATCCGCCGAGCGTGCAGGCGCCGCGCCGGCGCTTCCTGGCCAAGGACACCGAGCAGTACCACGTCGCCCTCGGCGCGCCCGGCATCGCGCGCGACGACGAGCGCCGGCATGCCCTGCGCGTGCTCGACACGATTCTCGGCGGCACGTCGTCGTCACGCCTGTTCCAGGAGGTCCGCGAGAAGCGCGGCCTGGCCTACGCCGTCTACTCCTTCACCGCCCAGCACGCCGGGACGGGCCAGGTCGGGATCTACGTCGGGACGCGGCCCGACAACGTCGGCCTGGCGACGCGCGTGATCGCCGCCGAGCTCGAGCGGCTGCGGCAGGACGGCGTCGCCGTCCGGGACCTCGATCGCGCCCGCGACAACGCCAAGGGCCGCGCCGTGCTGGCGCTGGAATCGACCTCCGCGCGGATGAACCGCCTCGGCTCCTCCGTGCTGGCGGGGTTGCCGCTGCTGAGCCTCGACGAGATCGTCGAGCGCATCGACGCGGTCACCGCGGACGAGGTGGACGCGTTGCTGCGCGAGCTGTTCGCGCCCCAGCGGCTGAGTGCGGCGGGCATCGGGCCCGACGAGGACGCCTTCACGTCGGCCCTGGCCGACATCGCCCCTGAACTCGTGGAGGTCGCCGGATGAGTGCGCCGATCCGCGTCGGCGTGGCCGGCGCCGCCGGGAAGATGGGCCAGGCCGTGTGCGCCGCGGTCGAGGGAGCCGGTGACATGGTCCTCGCCGGTCGCGCCGACCCGGCCCTCGGGACGACGCTCGCGGAGATCCTGCCGGGCGTCGACGTCGTGGTCGACTTCACGCGGCCCGACACGGCGCTGGCCAACGCGCTGGAGTGCGTTGCGGCGGGCGTGCACGTGGTGATCGGGACCACCGGGTTCGACCTCGAGCCGCTCCGCAGCGCCGAGCGGCGGGCCAACGTCTTCGTCGCGCCGAACTTCGCGATCGGGGCGGTGCTGATGATGCAGTTCGCCCAGGAGGCGGCCCGCCATCTGCCCAAGGCCGAGATCATCGAGCTGCACCACGACCAGAAGCTCGACGCGCCCAGTGGCACCGCGGCGCGGACGGCGAGCCTCATGGAGCCGGTGCTCGGTCATCCGGTGCCGATCCACTCCGTGCGGCTTCCGGGGCTCATGGCCCATCAGGAGGTCATCTTCGGCGGGCAGGGGGAGACGCTCACCATCCGCCACGACTCGCTGAGCCGCGAGTCGTTCATGCCCGGCGTGCTCCTGGCCGTGCGCCGCGTCGGCGGCCTGGCCGAGTCGCCGCTCGTCGGCCTCGAGCACCTGCTCGGGTGAGCGCTCCCGCCCGACTGCGGCCCGCGGACGCCGCGGACGTGGAGGCGATCGCGGGCATCAGCGTGCGGACGTGGCACCACGCGTACGCGGACTTCATCGACCCGCGGACGCTCTACGAACGCACCGTCGAGCGCCAGGTGCCGCTCTGGGAGGAGCGCCTGGGCCCGGCCGCGGACGGGGAGGTCTGGGTCACCGTGGCCGGCGGGCGGATCGCCGGCTACACGGCGGTCGGCCCGAGCGCCGACGCCGACGCGACCCCGGGGACCGGCGCGCTGCGAGCGCTGTACATCGACCCGCCCGCCCAGGGCGCGGGACTCGGCGCGCTGCTGCACGACCATGCTCTGGCGCGGCTCGGCGCGCTCGGTCTCCCGTCGGCCACGCTCTGGTGCTTTGCGAGGAACGAGCAGGCCCGGGCGTTCTACGAGCACCGCGGCTGGGCGCTGGATCCGTCCGGCGCGGGGCAGGAGGGCGCGGACTGGCTCGACGACGCTGTCCGCTACGCGCGGGCCCGCTGATGCTCGTCGCCGTCACCGACCACGCCGTCGAGCGCTTCCGCCAGCGGATCGGCGGGCGCACCGGGGACGTGGACGCGCGGCCGGAGATCATCGCCCGCGTGCGCCGGGCCTGGGAGGCCGGTCGCGGGACCGGCGAGCCGCCGCCGGGTGCGACCGGTGGCCGCGGGTCGGTCTACGTCGCCGACCTGATCGACCGCTCGCTCGTCTTCATCTGCCGCCTCGACGCGGCGGGGTCCGAGCTCGTCGTGGTCACCCTCTGGGAGCGCGAGGACGGCGCCGCGCCGCCACGCGTGCCGCGCCGCTTCACCGACGCGCTGAGATAGGCGCGGCGCACTGCGCCCCGGCGCCGGCGCCGGCGGGCGGGAGTATGCTCGTGGGGATCGGCACAAGAAGCTGCAGGAGGGTCTGATGACCGTCACGACGCGCATCCTCGTCCTCGCCAACCGCACCGTCGCCTCGCCGACGCTGCTCGGAGCGCTCGGTCGTCGAGCGGCCGACGGCAGAATCGCGGTGACGCTGCTCGTGCCCGCATCGTCTGCCGAGCATCTGGTCGCCCAGGCGCGGCTCGATGCGGCCCTCGCGCGGCTGCGGGACGCCGGCATCGAGGCGACCGGGGAGGTCAGGGCCGCCGATCCGATCGTGGCCGTGCAGGAGGAGTACGACAACCGGCGCTACGACGAGATCATCGTCTCGACGCTGACCGCAGGCTCGTCGCCGTGGCTGGCTTCGGGCCTGCCCGAGCGCGTCCGCAAGCTGACCGACGCGATCGTCCACCACGTCGCGGTCCCGGTCGCCGAGAGCCTTCCGCCGGCTGCCGCGCCAGCGCTTCCACCTGCGAGCAGCACGCTCGTCGAGCGCATGTTCGGGCTGCTGCGCGTCGACACGAACCGGTTCGGCAGGCCGCAGGGGTAAGCGCGCCGGCCCAGGCGGGCGCGCTCTCGCCGCAACCGTCCTGGGAAGGTGCAGGGGAGACACCTCGCCGCCATCGAGGTTCGTGCAGTTCTCCGTCCCTGGGACGGTCAACTGCACGCACTCCGCGGCGGCGAACCTCGCTGGTCGCGGCTCACGCGCCGCCGACGAGCCTCGCGAGCCGGGTGTGCCGGCGGCGCGACTCCCGGTGGGCCAGCGCGGCGGGGAGCGCGCCGGGCTGCGCGACCAGCACGCAGACCTGCTCGGCGCGGGTGATCGCGGTGTAGAGCAGGTTGCGCGTCAGCATGATCCGGTGCCCGCGAAAGACCGGGACGACGACCGCCGGCGCCTGGCTGCCCTGGGACTTGTGGATCGAGATCGCGTGCGCGAGGCGCAGCGTGCCCAGCTCGCCGGTGCCCATGCGCAGCGTGCGGCCGTCGTCGCCGGAGAACGTCACGCGGTGCTCCCCGGGGTCGTGGGCCACAAGGACGCCGAGTTCGCCGTTCATCAGCTCGCGCTCGTGGTCGTTGCGCGTCTGGATGACCCGGTCGCCGACGCGCAGCGGCGTCCCGGGAATCGGCTCGCCCGAGGGATTCCGCCGCGCGCGCAGATCGGTGTTGAGCGCGTCGACGCCGAGCGGGCCACGGTGCATGGGGGACAGGACGAGGACGTCGCGCCCGGGATCGAGGTCGTAGTGGTCCGGCAGCCGGTCCGCCGCGAGCGACACGACCTGGGCGAACAGCTCGGCCGGGTCCTCGCGCTCGACGATGAAGAAGTCGCGCAGGTCGTCGGGGCCCGCCTGCGCGGGCGGCGGCTCACCGGCGTTCACCGCGTGCGCCGCGCGGACGATGAGCGACCGCGCGGCCTGGCGGAAGATCGTGGTCAGCGCGACCGTCGGCACGACGCCGGACGCGATCAGGTCCTCCAGGACGCGGCCCGGGCCGACCGACGCCAGCTGATCCACGTCGCCGACGAGCAGGACGTGCGTCGCGGGCCCGACGGCGCCGAGCAGGGCGTCGGCCAGGCGCACGTCGAGCATCGAGGCCTCGTCCACGACGAGCACGGCGGCGCCCGGGATCGGGTCCTGCGGCCCGCGCCCGAACCCGCCGTCGGGGTTGTACTCCAGCAGCCGGTGGATCGTGGTCGCCTCGGCGCCGGTCGCCTCCGCCAGCCGGCGCGCGGCCTTCCCGGTCGGCGCACAGAGCCGGACGCTGCGGTTGCGCGCGCGCAGGAGGTCCACGAGCGCGCGCATCGTCGCCGTCTTGCCCGTGCCCGGGCCGCCGGTGAGGATCGCGAGCCGGCTGTGCAGCACCGCGTCGACGACGGCCCACTGGTCGTCGCTCGGGACGAAGGTGCCGGTCGCCGGTCGCTCCACGCCGGTGAGCCGCAGCGTCGCCGGGCCGCTGGCCAGCTCGTGGGCGCGGCGGGCGAGGCGGCGCTCCAGGCGGTCCATCGCCGGACGGGCGATCAGGTCGCCGTCCGCCACCAGTCCACCGCGCGCCAGCAGGCCCTCGAGCGCCTCCTCGCACGGCGCCCCGAGCAGGGTTCGCGACGCGGCGACGAGGTCCGCTCGCGGGAGCAGGCAGTGGCCGTCGCTCTCGGCCTCCCGCAGCACGTGGACGATCCCGGCCTCCAGGCGCGCGGGGTCGTCGTGACCGACGCCGAGCGCCCGCGCGAGTGCGTCGGCCGTCGCGAATCCGACGCCCTCGACATCGGCCGCGCCGTAGGGCTCGCGGCGCAGGTCGTCGATCGACCCGGAGCCATGGGCCCGCTCGATGCGCGCGGCGGCCGCCGCCGGAACCCCGTGCTCCGACAGGAAGAGGCGCAGCGCCCGCCGGTCGCGGAGCCGCTCCCAGGAGCGCACTGCGGCGCCGATCCGCGCCGGCCCGATCCCCGGGACGCGGCGCAGCTCGGCCCGCGGGTCGCCGTCCACGGCCTCGATCACCTCGGCGCCGTGACGGTCGAGCAGCCAGGCCGCGCCGGCGGGGCCGACGTGCTTGACGCTCCCGAGCAGGCTCAGGAGCGCGGTGTCGCTCGTCGCGCCCAGCGACCGCACGTGCTCGGCCTCGAACCGCCATCCGTGCTTGGCGTGCCGGCGCCAGCGGCCACCGACCTCCAGGTCCTCGCCCTCGTGGACGTGGTCCAGCGCGCCGGTCAGCGTCACCTCCTCGCCGGCGTCGGTCAGCGCGCCCACGACCGCGAAGCCCCCCTCCGGCGCGCTCCAGCGGACGCCCGTGACCTCGACGCGCAGGCTGCGCGCTGCGGGATCCTCGGGCGCGCCGGGCTCGGGGGCACCGGAGGTCGGGGCGGGTCGTGCCACCAGGTCGAGTCTGGCCCGGGCGGCGGACGCGTGCGTTGGGATACCCTGAGCCCGTGCCTTCGCTCGGCAGCATCATCACGGCGATCGTCACCCCGTTCGATGCCGGCCTGCGCGTCGACGAGGAGGCATTCGTCGGCCTCATGGAGCACCTCGCCTCGAACGGGTCCGACGGCTTCGTCGTCTGCGGCACGACCGGCGAGGCGGCGACGCTCAGCGACGAGGAGCACCTCGGGCTGATCGAGCTCGCCGTCAATCAGCGGCCCGCGGGCACGACGATCATCGCCGGCGTCGGGTCCAACGACACGCGCCACGCGGTCGAGCTCACGGCGCGCGCCTGCGAACTCGGGGCGGACGCGCTGCTGTCGGTCAACCCGTACTACAACCGGCCCAATCGCCGCGGGATCCTGGCCCACTACCGCGAGGTCTCGCGCGCGGCGGACCGCCCGATCCTGCTCTACAACATCCCGCAGCGCACCGGGTCGGACCTGCCGAACGACCTCCTCGCCGAGCTCGCGCAGCTCGACCACATCGAGGCCGTCAAGCAGGCCAACAACGACAACCTGGCGCTCGTCGACGGCCTGGCCCTCTACGCCGGGAACGACGACGTGCTCGCGCGCACGCTGGACATCGGCGGTGCCGGCGGCATCCTCGTCGCCAGCCACATCGTGGGTCCGGAGCTGCGCCGGATGGTCGACGAGCCCGAGCACCGGGCTGAGATCGACGCCGCGCTGCAGCCGATCTACGAGGCGCTGTCGATCGGGCCGATGGCGATGACGACGAAGGCGGCGCTCGCGCTGCTCGGCCATCCCGTCGGGATCCCGCGCCTCCCGCTGGTCGAGGCCGACGCGGCCGAGATCGCAACCCTGAGCGAGGCGCTGACGCGCCACGGCCTGCTGGGGACGACCGTCTCGTGACGCGTCCCGGCCCAGGCACGCCGCACACACACTCCGAGAAGGATCACCAGTGACCGACCAGACGCTTCGCGTCCTCCCGCTCGGCGGGCTGGGCGAGATCGGCAAGAACCTGACGGTCATCGAGATCGACGAGCGCCTCCTGATCGTGGACTGCGGCCTGCGGTTCCCGACGGCCGAGATGGTCGGCATCGACCTCGTGCTGCCCGACTTCACGTACCTGCGCGAGCGGGTCGCCGCCATCGAGGGCATCGTCATCACCCACGGCCATGAGGACCATCTCGGCGCGCTGCCGTGGATCCTGCGGGAGCTGGCGAAGGAGGGCCACGGCCTGCCGACCGTGTTCGGGACGCCGCTGACGATGGCGATGGCGCGCTCCAAGCTCGACGAGCACCGGCTGAAGGAGGTCGAGGTCGAGGACGTCGCCACGGGTGAGCACTTCGAGCTCGGCCCGTTCGACGTCGAGCTGATCCACATGACGCACTCGATCCCCGATGCCGCCGCCGTCGCGGTGACGACCGAGGTCGGCACCGTGCTGATCACGGGGGACTACAAGTTCGACCAGACCCCGGTGGACGGCCCGCCCGCGGACGTCGCGCGCCTGGCGCAGCTGGGTGCCGAGGGACTGCTGCTCCTCTGCGGCGACTCGACGAACGCCGACCGCCCGGGCTTCTCGCCCAGCGAGGCGGTCGTCGGGCCGCACCTCGTGCAGACGTTCGCGGGCTGTGAGGGCCGGATCCTCGTCACCTGCTTCGCGTCCAACATCCATCGCGTCCAGCAGGTCGTCGACGCCGCCGAGGCGCTCGGCCGCAAGGTCGTGCTGATGGGCCGCTCGATGAAGAAGAACGTCAACATCGGCCGATCGCTCGGGCACATCGACGTCCCGCAGGGGATACTCATCTCGCCGCGTGAGATGCAGGACGTGCCGGACCACAAGCTCGTCATCGTCTCGACCGGGTCGCAGGGCGAGCCGCTCAGCGCGCTGCGCCGCATGGCGTTCGCCGACCATCAGCAGGTCGAGCTGCACAGCGGTGACACCGTCGTCTTCGCCGCGACGCCGATCCCGGGCAACGAGCGGGCCGTGAACGACACGATCGACCGGCTCTACCACATCGGCTGTGACGTGATCACGGCCAGGGACGCACCGATCCACGCCTCCGGGCACGGCTACGCCGAGGAGCTGAAGCTCATGCTCAACCTGACCCGGCCCACGTACGTGATGCCGTTCCACGGCGACCACAAGCGCCTCGAGCTGCACGGCCGCCTCGCCGAGTCGGTCGGCATCGCGGCCGAGAACATCTTCAAGGGCGAGAACGGCATCCCGCTGGAGCTCACGGCCACCCGCGCGCGGTTCGGCAAGCCCGAGCGGGCCGGCATGGTCTTCGTGGACGGCGTCGAGATCGGGGACGTGGCCGACGTCGCCCTGCGCGACCGGCGGATGCTCAGCGCCGACGGGATCTTCGTCGTGGTCGCGACGATCTCCGAGCAGGACGGCGCCTCCGTGGCGGACCCCGAGGTGATCTTTCGCGGCGTCCCGTTCCCCGACGAGGCGGAGCAGCTTGCCGACGAGTTGCGCGAGACGGTCGATGCGACGCTGGCGCGTGCGGCCGGGGAGAACATCCACGACGTGGACATCCTTCAGACGCTGCTGCACGACGATCTCGCGGCGCTCGTCTACAACCGGCTCAAGCGCCGCCCGATGGTGCTGCCGGTCGTGGTCGAGGTCTGACCCGGGGACGCCGGCGCCGCCGCTACCACTAGCCTGGATGGGGTCTCCGCACCGCCCCGTGCACCTCGTGTCCGATCCCTCTCAGTTCGCCATTGGCTTTGACGCGCGCGATCGCGAGCGTCTGCATGCCCTCTGGGACGGGGTCATCGACTCCCAGCGCTGGTCCGAGGGCGAGCTGACCGCGCGATTCGAGGCGCTCTGGTCGGACTGGAACGGCGCGGGGTCGGTCGCGTTCAGCGGCTGGACGGGCGCCGCGCTGGCCGCGCTGGAGTTCGCCGGCGTGCGCGGCGAGACGGTGCTCTGCCCGTCGAACACCTTCATGGCCACGCCGCTCGCGGCGATCCACGCCGGTGCGCAGGTCCGGTTCGTGGACTGCAACCGCGAGGACCTCTGCATGTCGGTCGCTGACCTGGAGCGCGCGATCGCCGAGCATCGCCCGCGTGCCGTGATGCTCGTCCACATCGGCGGCCACATCGCGTTCGACGTCGAGGCGATCGCGGCGCTGTGCCGCGAGCACGGCATCTTCCTGATCGAGGACTGCGCCCACGCCCACGGCGCGGCCTGGAACGGCCGCCGGCCGGGCTCGTTCGGCGACGCGGGCATCTACTCGTACTACGCGACGAAGACGGTCTCGACGGGGGAGGGCGGCATGCTCGTCAGTCGCCACGACGAGCTGCTCGAGTTCGCCCGTGCCTTCCGCAACTACGGCAAGCCGTCGTATGAGCATCACGGCCTGAACTTCCGCATGAGCGAGTTCACCGCGGCGATCGGCGTCGTGCAGACCGAGCGGCTCGACGAGATCGTCGCGTTCAAGCAGCGCGTCGCGCGGGAGCAGCTCGACCCGGTGCACGAGCACCGCGTGCGGTTCCCCGAGGGCATGACGTCCGGGTACTACAAGTACATCGTCTTCGACGAGATCGAGCGCTCGACGGGCAAGGTCTACGACGAGCCGTGCCACAAGCTCCTCGGGCACGACATCGAACTGCCGAACACTGACTGGGTCGCCGCCAACCACTGGTGCGTCCCGCTCTACTACCGGCCGGCCGCCGCCGCGGCCCCGGACCACCAGACGGAGGTCGTCGCCTGATGCGGGTACTCGTCACCGGAGGCTCGGGCTTCATCGGCTCGCACGTCGTCGACAAGCTGCGCGACGCCGGCCACGTGCCGGTCATCTACGACCGCCTGGCGTCGCCGCACCACGCGGCCGGCGAGGTCGAGACCGTCATCGGCGAGCTCGACGACGTGTCGTGCCTGGAGACGGCGATGTCCGGCTGCGGGGCCGTGATGCACCTGGCCGCGTCCGCTGACGTGAACATCGTCGCCAAGGAGCCGCTCGACGCCGAGGCCTGCAACGCCCGCGGCACCGTGACGGTGCTCGAGGCCGCGCGGCGGGCCGAGGTCGGCCGCGTCATCTACGCCAGCACGATCTGGGTCTACACCGGCGAGTCCGGCCAGCGGGTCGACGAGGAGTCCCCGCTCGGCATGCCGAACCACCTCTACACGGCGTCGAAGCTCGCCGGCGAGATGTACTGCCAGAGTTACCACGAGCTGTACGGCCTGGAGACCACGACGCTGCGCTTCGGCATCCCGTACGGCCCTCGCGCCCGCCCGGCCGCCGTCGTCCCCGCGTTCGTCGAGAAGGCCATGCGCGGTGACGCCCTGACCGTCGCCGGCGGCGGCCTGCAGTCGCGGCGCTTCGTCTACGTGGAGGATCTGGCCGACGGCTGCGTCCGCGCGCTCGCGCCGGTCGCAGCCAACCGGACGTACAACCTCGTCAGCGGCGAGTCGACGACGATCATCGAGATCGCGCACCTCGTGCAGGAGCTGGTCGCTCCGGTCGAGATCGAGGACGCCGGAGCCCGCACCGCGGACTACGTCGGCGTCGAGGTCTGCGGCGGCCGCGCCGAGGCCGACCTCGGCTGGACGGCGACCACGCCCTTCCGTGACGGCGTCGCCCGCTACGTCGCCTGGCGGCGCGCCCAGGAGGACGTCGTCGCAGCTCCCGTTCCCGTTCCCGCGCACGCGCCTGCCGCCGCGGCGCCCGCGCGCCGCGCGCGCGCGCAGCTTGCCGCGGCCCGCGGGGCGCTGACACCCGCACTGCTCGGCCTTGCGTCCACGGCGATGCTCGTCGCCTACCTCGGCGCCGTGCACTCCATCGGGCTGACCGGCGGCGAGTCGCGCACCGTCGGCCTCGTCACGTTCCTCGGCGTCGGGCTGTATCTGCTCGCCGAGGTCGGCGCCGGCCGCCGGGCGAACCTGCAGCTCGGGGTCGCTCTCGGGTTCGCCGCGGCCGCGTTCAGCGCGTTCGTGATGGTCCTGCCGTGGGGGCGCAACGTGCTCGACCTCGCGGAGCCGACGGCCGCGGTGATCGTGCTCAGCGTCACCGGCGCGACGCTCGGCATCGCCCTGGCGGCCTTCGCCCTCGGGCCGGCCAGCGAGCCGGCACCCGCCGTCGCGCTGCAGTCCCCCAGCTAGGACGAGTGCATGTTCTGTGCGGAATCGGCGAGCGGATCGCCGCGTCTGACGACACGCATGGAACTTCCGGCCGCGCGGACTGGGACGCGCTACGCCGCCGGCACGGGCTCCAGCCCGCGCTCGGCGAGCCGCTCGAGGATCCGCGGAATCGCTGCTGCGGTCGCGCGCCACGAGTCGCGCGAGCTGTACCAGTCCGCGTCGTGCAGCAGCAGGACCGCTCCGGGCCGCAGGTCCGCGCACACCAGATCGGTGATCGACGCGGCCGTCGCGCCGCGCCGCCAATCCCGGCCCCACGCGGACCACAGCAGCGGTCGCCAGCCGCCCTCCCGGGTGGCGGCCAGCCCGGCGCGGGAGTAGACGCCGTACGGCGGCCGGTGCAGGCGCGGTGCGCGCCCGGAGACCTCGCCGACGATCGCGGCGCCCCGATCCAGGTCGGCGGCGATCGCCGCCCGGGGGAGGCGCAGCAGCAGCCGGTGGCGGTGACCGTGCAGCGCGATCTCGTGCCCGGCGGCGGCGATCTCGGCGGTCAGCGCCGGCTCGCGCTCGACCTGTTCGCCGACGAGGAAGAATGTCGCGCGGGCGCCGGCCGCCGCGAGCGCCTGCAGGACCGCGGGCGTGCCCTGGGGATGGGGCCCGTCGTCGAACGTGAGTGCGACGCCGGGCGATCCGGGAACCGTGCTCGGCACGCCGAGCGCACGGGTGACCGCGGGCACGACCGGCGCGAGCGCCGGGACGGCGCGGCCCGCCGCCACGCCGAGTGCGACGGCGCCCGCCATCGGCACCCAGCGATTCATGCCGCCACGCCCGCCGTCGTTGCGCGGGCCGCCGCCGGGAGCAGCGCCAGCACCTCGGCCGCCGCCTCCGGGCGCGCGCCGTAGTCGAGCAGGGGCCGGCGCGGTGCCGCAAGCGCGCGCTCGATCGCCGGGGCGAGCTCGGACTGCTGCCCGACCACCTGGGCGAGCCCGAGGCGCCGGTAGGCCGCGTTGTTGACCCGGATGTGCGCCCGGCCCCACCCGTACGAGATGACGCGGGCGCCCCGGATCCGGGCCTCGAGGACGGTCAGGCCCGCCGTCGAGTGGATCAGCACGTCGGCGGCGGCGAGAACGTCGCCCATCGCGTCCGTGAACCCGATCGCGCGCAGTCGGGGATCGTGCGCGAAGCGGGCGGCGAGGGCGCCGCGCACCTCGTCGCTGCGCCCGCAGAGCACGAGCACGGTCGCCGGCGGGTCGGCCGCAAGCGCGGCGGTCGCGGCGCCGGTCAGGTCCCCGACGGCCCAGCCGCCACCGGACACGACGATCAGCGGCCCGGCGGGGGGCAGGTCGAGTGCCGCGCGCGCCGCGGCTGGATCGCGCGGGCTGTCGAACGCGTCGGAGGTCAGGCCGCGGACGACCACCGCAGGGGCGTCGGGCGCGATCGAGCGGACCTCGGGCAGCGACTCGGCCTCGGTCAGGAGGTGCAGGTCCACCGCGGGGTGGACCCAGTAGTGGAGCGCCGCGAGGTCGGTCACGGCGGACACGAGCGGAACGTCCAGGCGCCCGCGCCGGCGCAGGCCGGCGAGCGCCTCGTTGACGCCCGGATGCGTGGCGACGACGACGTCGGGCCGGCGCGCCGCGATGAACCGGGTCAGGCCGCGGGCGCCCAGTGCGTACGTGATCCACTGCAGCACGCGCCGCGTCGGCCCGATCCGCGCGAGCAGTGCGTACGACGCATCGAAGATCAGGCCGAACCGCAGGAAGACCTTCGTCGAGCCGGAGTCGGCCAGGACGACCGATGCGCGGCCCATCGCGTGCAGCCCGTCGGCGATCTCGACGCCGGCGTCCGGGCGCAGACGGCGGATCCCCGCGGCGAGCTCCCTGGCGGGGGCGTCATGGCCTTCGCCGATCGAGGCACTGAGGATGAGGATCCGCGGAGCCACCGCGGCTGATCGTAGACTCGCGCGGCTGTGCGTGACTCGTTCACCGGCCTCGCCCTGGCCGCCGTCGCCTCCTGCTGCTTCGCCGCGGGCACGATCATCCAGGCGGTCGAGACCCGGCAGGTCGGCCGCGAGCACGCCCTGCGGGCGTCGCTGCTGGTGGCGCTCGTCAAGCGCGGGCGCTGGCTGGCCGGCGTCGGCCTCGCCCTCGGCGCGGCCGGTCTGCAGCTGTGGGCGCTGTCGCTGGCGCCCGTCGCTCTGGTGCAGCCCGCCGACGCGTTCGGCTTCGTCCTGCTGCTCGCGGCGGGTGCGCGGGTGCTCGGCGAGCACGTCGGCGTGCGGCAGATCGCCGCGACGGGCGCGATCCTCGCCGGGGTCCTGGCGATCGCGTTCGCCCACATCGAGCATGCGGGGACGCACGCCGGCGCCGTGGCGCTGACCGTCGCGCTCGGTGCGACGGCGCTGCTCGCAGGGGCGCCCTTCGCAGCGCGTCGCGCCGGCCGCGTCCTGCCCTGGCTGATGACCGTCGGCGCCGGCGCGGCGTTCGCCCTCGGTGCGTTCGGGCTGCGGCTGATCTCCGACGCGTTCGGGGCCGGGGACTGGCTCGCCGCCGCGGGCTTCGCCGCGATCGCCGGGTCCGGATCGCTCCTCGGGCTCGGCAGCGAGATGAGCGCCCTGCAGGTGCGCCCCGTGGCCGCCGTCGCGCCGGTCATCTTCGCCCTGGAGATGCTGATCCCGATGGTGCTCGCCCGCGTGGTCGGCGGTGAGCGCTGGCCCGATGACCTGCACCACGCGTCGCTGCTGGCCGGCGGCGTCGTCCTGACGCTCGCCGGGGCGACCGCGCTGCTGCGCTCCGGGGCCGTGGGCGCCGTGCTCGGCGCCGGCCGCGACGCCGACGGCTAGTACGGGTGGCCGCAAGTTCTGTGACGACGCGCATGGAACTTCCGGCCGCGTGTACTAGATCCGGCGCCGCGGCAGCCGCGCCAGGCCGCGGCCGCGGCCGGAGCTGACCGGCGCCGCCGCGACCGGCACGGGGACGCTGAGCGGCAGCGGCAGCCGGACGACGAACCTGGCACCGCGGTGTGCCCCCGCGTCGAGCTCCACATCGCCGCCGTGGCCCTGCGCCACCGCGCGGACGATCGCCAGGCCGAGGCCGGTCGAGCGGCCGCGGTCGCCGTCGCCGCGGTAGAAGCGGTCGAAGATGTGGTCGCGCCGGTCCTGCGGCACCCCGGGGCCGTCGTCCTGCACGACCACGACGGCCTCGGCGCCCTCGGCGCGCACGCGGACGTCGATCGTCGTCCCCGCAGGCGTATGGCTGATCGCGTTCTCGACGAGGTTGAGGACCAGCCGGTGGAGTTCGTCGCGTGCGCCGGTCACCGTGACCGGTTCCGGGGCGTCGAACCCGAGGTGGTGGCCCGCGGCGATCGCGCTGGCCTCGCCGACGGCGTCAGCGGCGATCGTGGCCAGGTCCACGGGGGCGAGGGTCCGTTCCTGGACGCTGTCGGTGCGGGCCAGCAGCAGCAGGTCCGTCACGAGGCGACGCATGCGCTGCGCCGAGCGCAGCGCCCCGTCGGCGGTCTCGCGCGGCTCGCCGTGCAGCTCGTCGCTCAGCAGCTCCAGATTCGCGAGCACGCTGGTCAGCGGGGTGCGCAGTTCGTGCGAGGCGTCGGCGACGAACGCGCGCTGGCGCTGCAGCGCGTCCTCCGTCGCGCTGCGCGAGGCCTCGAGCGCGAGGAGCATCTCGTCGAGCGTCCGCGCGAGCTCGGCGACCTCGTCGTCCGCGACCGGCTGGGGGACCCGGCGATCGGGATCGCCGGTGCGTGCGATGTCCTGCGCCGTGGCCGTCAGCCCGGCGATCGGGCGCATCGCGCGGCGTGCGAGCGACATGCCGAACATCAGGGCCAGGAGCGTGCCACCGAGCACGCCGAAGCCGAGGAACAGCCGTACGCGGGCCATCGTGTGGTCGAGGTCGTTCAGCGAGCGGGCGTAGACGATGTAGACCGGGATCCGGGCGATGCTGTTCTGTGGCGCTCCCGCCGGCACCAGGTAGGGCTTGCGGATCTCGATGCGGTACCCGTCGGCCTCGGTCGTCCCGGGGCGCTGCGGGCGCCCGAAGTCCGGCGCGCCGGGCGTCTTGCCGGCGGGGAGCTGCACGCCGTTCCCGTTGTAGAGGCGGATGGCGGCGCGGTTCAGCGCCGCGAAGTCCTCCAGGTTCGGCTGGAACGTCAGCCTGTTCCCCTGCGGGAGGATCGTGAGCCGCTGCGCGAGCGTCGAGGCGCCGAACGCCGTCTCGCGGTTGAAGTCCGAGTGGATGCGGTCGGTCGTGAGCTTGCCGACGACGAGCGCGAACGCCAGCAGGATCAGGAACGTCAGGCCGGCGGAGATGAACGCCAGCTGCCAGCGGATCGGGACGCGATCAAGCACGCAGGACGTACCCCGCGCCGCGGATCGTGTGCAGGAGCCGGGCCTCGCCGTCGCTCTCCAGCTTGCGGCGCAGGTTGGAGATGAAGACCTCGATCGTGTTCGTGTTCGCGAACGGGTCGTACCCCCAGACCTCCTCGAGCAGGCGCTGGCGCGCGACGACGATCCGCTCGTTGCGCATCAGGTACTCGAGCAGCTCGAACTCGCGCTGGGTCAGCTCGACGGACCGCTCGCCACGGGCGACCTCGTGCGTGTCCGGGTTCAGCGACAGGTCGCCGACGACG
>JBKJRO010000057.1:0-57367 GCA_046594555.1 Solirubrobacteraceae bacterium | reverse complement strand
GCCGATATCGACTGGGTCGCGGTGAACGACCTCACCGACCCGGCGACGCTCGCGCACCTCTTCAAGTACGACTCCGTGCTCGGCCCGTACAAGGGCACCGTCGAGGTCACCGACGCGGGAATCGCGATCGACGGTGACGAGATCAAGGTGCTCGCCGAGCGCGACCCGGCCGCGCTGCCCTGGGGTGACCTCGGTGCCGACGTCGTGATCGAGTCGACGGGCTTCTTCACGAAGAGCGACGACGCAGCCAAGCACCTCGCGGGCGGCGCCAAGAAGGTCGTGATCTCGGCGCCAGCGAGCGGCGACGCCAAGATGTTCGTGCTCGGCGTCAACTTCGACGAGTACGACAAGGACGTCCACCACGTCATCTCCAACGCGTCCTGCACGACGAACTGCCTGGCGCCGTTCGCCAAGGTCGCCAACGACGCCGTCGGCATCAAGCACGGCCTGATGACGACGATCCACGCCTACACGGGCGACCAGGCGCTGCAGGACGGGCCGCACAGCGACCTGCGCCGCGCCCGCGCGGCGGCCGTGAACCTCGTGCCGACGTCGACCGGCGCCGCAAAGGCCGTCGGCCTGGTGCTTCCCGAGCTCAACGGCAAGCTGCACGGCTTCGCGATGCGCGCGCCGGTGATCACGGGCTCGGTCGTGGACCTGACGTTCGAGGCGGACCGCGCGACGAGCGTCGAGGAGCTCAACGCGGCGTTCAAGGCGGCGGCCGACGGCCCGATGGCCGGGATCCTCCAGTACACCGAGGATCCGATCGTGTCCTCCGACATCATCACCAACCCGCACAGCTCGATCGTGGACGGCCTGCTGACGGCGGTCCTCGACGACACGCTCGTGAAGGTCGTCAGCTGGTACGACAACGAGTGGGGGTACTCCAGCCGCCTGGTCGACGTGGTCCAGCGCGTCCTGTAGTGCGCACCCTCGACGACGTCGAGCTGGGCGGCCGCCGCGTCCTCGTCCGGGTGGACTTCAACGTCCCCCTGGACGCGGCGGGCGAGATCACCGACGACACGCGGATCCGCTCGGCGCTGCCGACGCTGGAGCGCCTGCGGTCGATCGGCTGCCCGCTCGTCCTGGCGGCGCACCTGGGCCGGCCGAAGGGCGTCGATCCGGCACTGTCGCTCGCGCCCGTCGCCAAGCGCCTGCACGAGCTGACGGGCTGGAACGTCGCGCTCGCCCCGGGCGTCGTCGGCCCGGAGGTCGAGGCGCTCGCGCACGGGCTGCTCCCCGGCGACGTCCTGATGCTCGAGAACGTGCGCTTCGAGCCCGGGGAGACGAAGAACGATCCCGAACTCGCCGCCGCCTACGGGCGCCTGGCCGACGCGTTCGTCGACGACGCGTTCGGCGTCGCCCACCGCGCGCACGCCTCGAACGTGGGCGTCGTCCCGCACGTGAAGGTCAGCGCGGCCGGGCTGCTGCTCCAGCGCGAGGTGCAGACGATCGGCAGGATCCTCGCCGACCCGCCGCGCCCGCTGGTCGCCATCGTCGGCGGCGCCAAGGTGACCGACAAGATCGGCGTCCTCGACGCGTTCCTGGACCGGGCCGACACGGTCCTCATCGGCGGCGCGATGTGCTTCCCGTTCTTCAAGGTGCAGGGCCACGGCATCGGCGACTCGCTGTGCTCCGACGAGGACCTCGAGCCTGCGCGCAAGGTCCTCGCCGACGCGGCCGCGAAGGGCACCGAGCTGCTGCTGCCCGTCGACCTGGTGCTCGGCCGCGCGTTCGCCGCGGACACCGAGCTGCAGGAGCTCGACGGGATCGACGTGCCGGACGGCTGGATGGGCCTCGACGTCGGCCCGCGCACGGCCGCCCGCTACGCCGAGGTCATCACCGCCGCCGGCAGCGTCTTCTGGAACGGCCCGATGGGCGCGTTCGAGCTGGAGCCGTTCGCGGCCGGCACCCGCGCGGTGGCCGACGCCGTGGCCGAGTGCCCCGGAACGACCGTCGTCGGCGGCGGCGACAGCGCGGCGGCGCTGCAGCAGTTCGGCCTTGAGGATCGCGTGACGCACCTGTCCACCGGGGGCGGCGCCACGCTGGAACTCGTCGAGGGCGCGTCCCTCCCCGGTGTGGAGGCATTGACATGAGCAGGACCCCGTTCATCGCCGGCAACTGGAAGATGTTCAAGACACAGGCACAGGCGGAGATGTTCATCTCCGGGCTGCTGCCCCGGCTGTACGCCGCGGACGGCGTGGACGTCGCCGTCTGCGTGCCGTTCACCGACCTGCAGGCGATGGTCGATTCCACCCGCGGGTCGCGCGTCCAGGTCTTCGCCCAGAACATGCACCAGGCCGCCGAGGGCGCGTTCACCGGCGAGGTCAGCGCGCCGATGCTGACCGAGCTCGACGTCCACGGCGTCGTCCTGGGCCACTCCGAGCGCCGCGGACACTTCAGCGAGACCGATGCCGCGCTCGCGGACAAGGTCCTCGTCGCCCTGGAGGCCGGGCTGACGCCGATCCTCTGCGTCGGCGAGACCGAAGCCGAGCGCGACGCGGGGGAGACCGAGCACAAGCTGCGTCGCCAGGTGCAGGAGGGACTCGAGAAGGTCCCCGCCGGGCGACTCGCCGAGGTCGTCATCGCCTACGAGCCGATCTGGGCGATCGGCACGGGCAAGGTCGCGACGCCCGAGCAGGCCCAGGAGGCCTGCGCGTTCGTGCGCGCGCTGCTGACCGGCATCGACGCGCAGGCCGCCGCGGCCGTGCGCATCCAGTACGGCGGCAGCGTCAAGCCGGACAACGCCGTCGAGCTGCTCGGCCTGCCGGACGTCGACGGCGCGCTCGTCGGTGGCGCCTCGCTCGAGCCGGCCTCGTTCGCGGCCATCGTCGAGGCGGCGAAGGGCTGATCATGGGCGCCACGTTCCCGTCCGCCGTCCTGGTCGTGCTGGACGGCTGGGGCCTGGCCGAGCCGGGCCCGGGGAACGCCGTCGAACTGGCGAGCACCCCGGTCTTCGACGACCTCTGGGCACGCTTCCCGCACACGCAGCTCACGGCCTGCGGCCGCGCCGTCGGCCTGCCTGACGGCCAGATGGGGAACAGCGAGGTCGGGCACCTCAACCTCGGCGCCGGGTCGGTCATCCGCCAGGACCTGACGCGGATCGACGACGCCGTCGAGGCCGGCCAGCTTGACGAGAACGCCGTCCTGCGCGACGCCTTCCGGGGCGCGCCGCGCGTCCACCTGCTCGGCCTGGTCAGCGACGGCGGCGTCCATTCGAGCCTCGACCACCTGCACGCCCTGATCCGCATGGGCGCCGACCTGGGCGCCGCCGACGTCGTGCTGCACGCGTTCACCGACGGGCGCGACACGTCGCCGACCGGCGGCGAGGCATACCTGGAGCAGGTCGCGGACTGGTGCGCGGAGGCCGGCAACGCCCGCGTCGGCACGGTCATCGGCCGCTACTTCGGGATGGACCGCGACAAGCGCTGGGACCGCGTGCAGCTCGCGTACGACCTGCTCGTCCACGGCCGTGGCGCGCACGCCGTGCCCGTCGCCGCGGCGGCCGCGCGCGACGCCTACGCCCGCGAGGAGACCGACGAGTTCATCGCGGCGACGACCGTCGGTGACGAGGCGCTGGTCCGTCCGGGCGACAGCGTCATCGCGTTCAACTTCCGGCCCGATCGGATGCGCGAGATCACGCTGGCGCTCTGCGACCCGGCCTTCACGGATGTGGACCGCGGCGGTGCCGGGACGATCGACCGCTACGTGACGCTGAGCGAGTACGTCGAGGGCTGGCCGTACCCGGTCGCGTTCCCGCCGGCGCGCCCGGCGATCACGTTGCCGCACGTCGTCGCGCAGGCGGGCGGGAAGCAGCTCCACGTCGCCGAGACCGAGAAGTACCCCCACGTGACGTACTTCTTCGGCGGCGGCGAGGAGACGCCGGAGACCGGCGAGCGGCGCGAGCTGGTGGCCTCGCCGCGCGACGTCCCGACGTACGACTTCAAGCCGCAGATGAGCGCCCGCGAGGCCGCGGACGCGTTCATCGGCGCTTGGCGCGAGGACGGGCCGCGCTTCGGGATCATCAACTTCGCCAACCCGGACATGGTCGGGCACACCGGCGTCATCCCGGCCGCGGTCACCGCGATCGAGACGGTCGACGGCTGCCTGGGCGATGTCGTCGCCGCGGTGCTCGAGTCCGGCGGCGCGCTGCTGATCACCGCCGATCACGGCAACGCCGACCACATGCTCAACGACGACGGCACGCCGAACACCGCACACTCGCTGAACCCGGTCCCGTGCATCGTCACGGCCGAGGGCGTCACGCTTCGCGGCGGCGGCGTTCTGGCCGACGTCGCGCCGACGATCCTGCAACTGCTCGGGATCGAGCAGCCGGCGGCGATGACCGGCGTGTCGCTGCTGGTTCGGGTCGGTGGTTGACGACTCCTTGATGCCTGCTGTTCGGGCCGGCCGTGGCGGGCGCGGGCGCCCGAGGTCCGGGGGGAGAGCGCTCGGGCGGCGGGTTCTCGCTGACCGCGCGCAGTTATGCCTCCTCTGGCGACGATAAGTGCGCGCGGTCGCCGGGCTTCTGGAGCCGGCACCGGCGGATGGAGTGTCGGCAGCGTGCGCGCGTCACGCCAGCGCGCGCTCGACCCACGCCGGCAGCTCCGCGAGCGCGCGCGGGTCGGCGTGGTGGGCGGCGTCCGTCTCGACGTAGGTGACGTCCAGGCCCGCGGGGCGCAGCGCCGCGTCGGCGGCGCGGCCCCACTCGACGCCGATCACGTCGTCGCGGCGCCCGTGGGTGATCCACAGCGGCAGGCCGGCCCGGGCGTCCAGGTCCATCGCCCAGCCCTCGACCGACGGCAGGAACCCGCTCATGGCGATGATGCCTGCGGGCGCCGGGCGCCCGGCGCCCAGCCCCAGCGCGTAGGCCATCACCGAGCCCTGCGAGAAGCCGCCGAGGATCGTCCGGCCGATCGACACGCCGAAGGCGTCCGGCAGCCCGTCGAGGGCCTCGCCGAGCAGCGCATAGGACCCCAGGAACGTCGCGCGATCGGGTGTGCCGATCCCGCCGAGGGCGTACCAGTGCCGTCCGCCCGGCGGCAGGTGCAGCGGCCCGCCGAGCGTCACGCCGACCAGGCGCCGCGCCGGATCCAGCAGGTCGAGAAACGGCAGCAGGTCGTGCTCGTCGGACCCGCGGCCGTGGAGCAGCACGAGCGCGCCCTCGGGGTCCCCCGCGGCGGGACGGACGATCTGCGTCAGCGCCGTGGCCAGCTGCGTCATGCGTCGACCGCGCGCGGGTCGGGCAGCGGCGTGAGCCGGCGCTCCAGGTCGTCGCGCAGGGGCTCGTGCTGGGGCGGCAGGCGCAGCTCCGTGCCGAGCGTCTCGAGCGGCTCGTCGACGGCGAACCCGATGTCGCGCGAGGCGACCTCGAACAGCACACCGCTCGGCTCGCGGAAGTAGACGGAGTGGAAGTACTGGCGGTCGATGATCGGCGTCGGATGCGCGCCCGCACCGCCTGCCGCCGCCCGCGCCTCGTCGAGCTCGGCGTCGTCCGCGGCCGACCAGGCGACGTGGTGGATCGTCCCAGCGCCCGGCCGTCCCGGGTCGACCGGTGCCTCGTCGAACAGGTACCAGGCGTGACGCGCGTCGCCGCCCAGCCGCCACGCACCGGGAGCGTCGGCCGCCATGAAGCCGAGCGCGTCGAGCAGCGGCGCGCTGACCGCCGGCGTGGCCGCGTAGGCGCGGACGCCGTCGAAGCCCTGCAGCGCGTGCTCGGCGGGGATGTCGGGCGCCGCCGCGACCAGCGGTGCATCCGCGCCGCCGGCGACGACGAGCTCGTGCGCGAGGCCCTCGGGATCGGCGAACCGCAGGCCGCCGCTCGCCGTCCGCAGGCCTTCGACGCCGAGCCGCGCCAGGCGGTCCTCCCACCAGGCGATCGAGGCCTCGGACCCGAGGCGCCAGCGGATCGCGTGGACCATGCCCGCGCCCGCGCGGCCGGGCGCCGCACCGGGGAACTCGAAGAACGTGAGGATCGATCCGGGCGTGCCCGACTCGTCGCCGTAGTAGAGGTGGTAGACCGACGGCTCGTCGAAGTTGACCGTCTTCTTGACCATGCGCAGCCCGAGCACCCGGACGTGGAAGTCGACGTTGCCGGGGGCGTCGGCGGTGATCGCGGTGATGTGGTGCAGCCCTTCGAGCCTCATGGTCGTCTCGCGTGTCGGGGATGGGGTGGAGAAACCAGCCTAGACCAGATATACTTGCACATGCAACGACATGTCCCGAGCCCGGAAGGGCAGCCGTCCGCGCTGCTACGTTCCGGCCGTCCGGCGACCGGAGTGACCATGGCGACCGCACCGACCACCACATCCCTGACCGAGCGCGAGCTGCGCGCGTGGAAGGGACTGCTCCGCACGCACGCCCTGCTGACCAAGGAGCTCGACGCCGAGCTCGAGCGGGGCCACGGCATCTCGCTGTCCTCGTACGAGGTGCTGCTGCACCTGGTCCACGCGGACGAGGGCCGGATGCGCATGAGCGAGCTGGCGGACTCCGTCATCCTCAGCCGCAGCGGGCTGACCCGCCTGGTGGACCGCCTGGAGCGCGAGGGCCTGATCCAGCGCTGCACCTGTCCCAGCGATGCCCGCGGCTTCAACGCCTGCATCACCGAGGCGGGCCGCGAGCGGTTCGCCGCCGCCCAGGAGACGCACCTGGAGGGCGTGCGCCGGCGCTTCACCGCGCACCTGGACGCGACCCAGCAGGACGTGCTCGGCGACGTCTGGGAGCGCGTGGCGCCTGTCGGCTCCGGCGGCGATGGGCCCTGCACGTAGCGTCCTAGAATCCAGGGCATGAGCAACCTCGGCTTCTACCTCGTCCTCCTGATCGTCCCGATGGCGGTCGGCTTCTGGGCCCAGCACTTCGTCAAGAGCACGTTCCAGCGCTACAGCGAGATCCCGGAGGACACCGGCATGACGGGGGCCGAGGTCGCGCGCCGCGTCCTCGACGCCAACGGCCTGCAGGACGTGCCGGTCAACCCCGTCCAGGGCGCGCTCAGCGACCACTACGACCCGCAGACGCGCAGCGTCAACCTGTCGGAGCCCGTCTACGGCGCGGCGACGATCAGCTCGACCGCGGTCGCCGCGCACGAGTGTGGCCACGCGATCCAGCACGCCAAGGCGTACGTCCCGATGACGGTGCGCTCGGCGCTGTGGCCGGTCACCGCGTTCGCGTCGAAGGCGTGGATGATCCTGCTGTTCGCCGGCGCCCTGCTGGCGGTCACGAACCTCGTGATCGTCGGCGTCGCGCTGTACGCCGCGGTCGTCCTGTTCCAGATCGTCACGCTGCCGGTCGAGTTCGACGCCTCGCGCCGCGCCGCCGTGCAGCTCAAGACGCTCGGCATCGCCAATCCGGACGAGAGCGTCGGCGTGCGCAAGGTGCTGACCGCCGCCGCGATGACCTACGTCGCGGGTGCGCTGGCCGCCGTCGCGCAGCTGATCTACTTCGCGTCGATCTTCCTCGGCGGCAACCGCGGCTGAGCGGCGGGCGCCGTGGCCTTCGACGAGCGGCTCGCCGAGCGCGTGCGGGACGTGCTCAGCCCGCGCGGGGACGTGGTCGAGCGCCGGATGTTCGGGGGGATGGCGTTCATGGTCGCCGGGCACATGGCCTGCGGCGTCATCGGCGAGGAGCTGATGCTGCGGCTCGGCGTGGACGGCACCGCGCAGGCGCTCGAGCGGTCCTACGTGCGGCCGATGGACTTCACCGGGCGGCCGATGAAGGGCTACGTCTTCGCTGACGCGTCGGGCCTGGAGGACGCCGAGCTCGCCGGGCTCGTCGACGACACCGTCGACTTCGTGCTCTCGCTGCCGGCGAAGTCGTGACCGCCGCCGGGTTCCAGATCGCCGCGCGCGATCCGGCGTCGCAGGCGCGCGCGGGCGTCCTGCACACGCCGCACGGCGCCGTCCGCACGCCGGCGTTCGTCCCGCTGGCGACGAAGGCGACCGTGCGCGGGCTGTTCCCCGCCGAGGTGGCCGCGCTCGGCTACGACATGGTGCTGGGCAACACGTTCCACCTGCACCTGCAGCCCGGCGACGAGCTGATCGCCGGGGCCGGCGGATTGCACCGGTTCATGGGCTGGGACGGGCCGATCATCACCGACTCGGGCGGCTTCCAGGTCTTCTCGATGGGGCACGGCACCGTCGCCGACGAGGTCAAGGGCCGCTCGCCGAACGGCCCGGACCGCAGCGGCCGGATCCTGAAGATCAGCGAGGAGGGCGTCGCGTTCCGCTCCTACCTCGACGGCGCGCAGAAGTTCATGGCGCCGGAGACGTCGATGCAGATCCAGGCCAACCTGGGCTCCGACGTCGCGCTCGTGTTCGACGAGTGCACCCCGTACCACGTGACCCGCGAGTACACGCAGGCTTCGACCGAGCGCACCCACCGCTGGCTCGGTCGCTGCCTGGCCTGGCACCGCGACCACGGGCCGCCGGGCCAGATCGTCTTCGGGATCGTCCAGGGCGGCGTGCACCGCGACCTGCGCGTGGAGAGCACCGAGACGGTGGCGGCGAGCGCCTGCGACGGCATCGCGATCGGCGGCTCGCTCGGCGCCGACAAGCCCGAGATGTACGAGGTCGTCGGCTGGGCGACAGCGGCGCTGGACCGCGTCCGCTCAGGCGCGCCCCGGCACCTGCTCGGCATCGGCGAGATCGACGACCTCGTCCGCGGCGTCGAGCTGGGCATCGACACCTTCGACTGCGCGATGCCGACCCGGCTGGGGCGTCACGGCGTCGCGCTGGTCCCGGAGCCCGAGCAGCGCTGGCGCTTCGACACGACGCTCGCGCGCTGGAAGATCTCCGACGAGCCGCTGATGGAAGGCTGCCCGTGCCCGGCGTGTGCCGCGGGCTGGAGCCGCGCCTACCTGCGCTACATGATGAAGAACCGCGAGCTGACGGCGATGCGCGCGCTGACGATCCACAACCTCGCGTTCGTCGAGCGCGTGGTGCGGCGGCTGCGGGACGCGATCCACGACGGGACGCTGACGGAGGCCGCCGCGTATCTGCGTGGCGGCGGCGCGCCGTGAGCCTGCGCTAGCGCGTGTTCTCCCGGACCAGCCGCTGCAGCTCGGCGATCGTCCGGTCCGCCTTGTCGAACACGACCTCGCGCAGGCGCACGGTGTCGTTCGAGCGGTTCGCGACGGTGACGGCGGCGACGGCGCCCGCGCCGAGCACCACGAACGCGAGCAGCACGGCGATCCGCCGGCCCGCGCTGCGGCGCCGCCTGGCGGGCGGGGCGGCGAGGTCGTCCGGGCCGCGCAGGGCGGCCTGATGGCGCGGCTGCGCGGGCTGCAGCGGCTCGCGCGGGCGCACGGCCGTGGACGCGGTCGGGCGCTCGATGCGGGTCGCGGCTGACGCGGCCGGGATCACGCGGGTCGCCGACTCGGGACCCTGCACCCGGGCGATGCCCTGTGCGCCGTCCTGCAGCGCGACGCGGAATTCCTCGGCCGTGGCGTAGCGCTCCTCGGGCTCCAGCGCCAGCGCGCGATCGACGGCCGCGGCGAGCTGGGGCGTGATCTCCGGGTTCAGCTGGTCCAGCAGCGGCGGCGCCTCGCGCTGCTGCTTCAGCGCCAGCTCGGTCAGCGACTGCGCGTCGTAGGGCAGCTGGCCGCTGAGCAGCTGGTAGGTGACGACCCCGAGCGAGTAGATGTCCGACCGGGCGGTCGCCCCCTGGCCGGATGCCTGCTCAGGCGCCAGGTAGGCGGCGGTGCCCAGGACGGACCCGATCTGCGTGATCGACGACTCGTCGGTGAGCGCCTTGGCGATGCCGAAGTCGGCGAGCTTGACCACGCCGTCGTTCGAGCGCAGCAGGTTGCCCGGCTTGACGTCGCGGTGCACGACGCCGTTGCGGTGGGCGTAGTCCAGGCCGCGGCACGACTGCGCGACAATGCCGAGCGCCTCGTGCACGGGCAGCTGGCCGCGGTCGCGGAGGATCTCGGCGCACGACTGGCCCTCGACCTGCTCCATCACGATGTACGAGGTCCCGGTCGCCTCGTCGACGCCGAAGTCGAAGACCTGGACGATGTTGGGGTGCACGAGCCGGCCCGCGGCGAGCGCCTCGCGGCGGAACCGCGCGACGAACTCGCGGTCGCCGGCCAGGTGCTCGGCGAGCAGCTTGATCGCGACATGGCGCTCCAGCCGGCGGTCCATGGCGAGGACGACGGTGGACATGCCGCCGCTGCCCAGGCGCTCGCCCAGCTCGTAGCGGTCGGCGAAGAGGCGCTCGCTCACGGCGTCTGTCCCGTCGTCGTGCCGGCGTCCGGCGAGATCCCGCCCACCGGCGGGGCGGGCGTCGTCGGCGTCGTGGTCGGCGTCGTGGTGGGCGTGGTCGTCGGCGTGGTCGTCGGCGTCGTGGTCGGCGTCGTCGTCGGCGTCGTCGTCGAATCGGTGGTGCCCGTGGTCCCGGTCGTCGGGACCACGGGCGTGCTGGGCAGCGCCGCGGCGGCGCAGTCCACGGGCAGCGTCTTCACCAGGCTGCGCAGGCCGTCCTCGATCCGGGCTCGCAGACGCTGGTCCACGGTCGGCGGCAGCGCGCGGAACGTCGCCTGTGCCTGTGCCAGCGCGGCGGTCGCGCCGGCGCAGTCGCCGGCGAGCGACGCGTCGGCGGCGTTCTGCAGCTGGTCGTCCATCCGGTTGGCCTGGCTCGCCGGGACCAGCCGGGTGCTGCTACCGCAGGCGCTGAGGCCCGCGGCGGCGAGGGCGAGCGCCAGAACGGCGAGCAGCGCGAGGATCGGGCGTCGCATCGTCGTCATTGACCGTACTGGAGGCGCTCGGCGAGGGAGTCCGGCAGCCGCGCGGCGCGGATCGCCGCCGCGGCACCCGCGATGTCGTAGTCGGCGCGGCGCCACTCCGCGGTGTCGGCGCCGAGGTCGAGCAGCAGCCATGCCGCACGCGGATCGCCGTCACGCGGCTGCCCGACGCTGCCCGGGTTGAGCAGCCAGGTGCCGTCGGCGACGTCCGCCTGCTCGCCGCCCCGACGGGCCGCGCCGGTCGCCGTGCTGCCATCCTCACGCTGGAACGACAGCGCGATGTGGCTGTGCCCGATCAGACCGACGCGCTCGCGCAGCAGGTCGAGGCAGAGGTCGGCGAGCAGCGAGCTGGTCACGTACTGCCAGATGGGGTCGCGCGGGCTGCCGTGGAACAGGCCGACGTCGCGGGTGCTTCCCTGCGGCTCCAGCGCCGCCAGCCACGTCAGGTGGTCGGGCGCCAGGACCTCCTGGGTCCACTGTGCGGCGATCGCCGCGCCGCGCGAGAAGTCCTCCAGCGACAGCTCGCCGGTCGCGGCCAGGTCGTGGTTGCCCGCCAGGCACACGGCGGCGTGGTCGCGGACCAGGGCGCAGCAGTCGTTCGGGTCGGCCCCGTAGCCGACGACGTCGCCGAGGCACCACAGCTCGGCGGTGCCGGCCGTCGCGACATCGTCGAGGACCGCCTCGAGGGCGTGCCGGTTGGCATGGATGTCGGAGATCACGGCGATGCGCATGGCTGGAGCTGGAACGTCGCGGCGACGGTAGCGTGACGGTCCCGGCCCGGCGATCGCCTGCAGCGGCGCGTGCGGCGGTCTCGGTGGCGTGGGTCGCCGGGGCGCGGCTCAGCCGGCGGATGCCGACCCGGACTCCGCCCCGGCGTCCGCCTCGCGACGTGCGAGGTACGGGCCGAGCCAGCGCGAGGCGACCTTCGTCGCGGGCCACCAGAGCGGCTGGTCGGAGATCTGCGGCGGCTCGCGCCCGGTGAGGTCGGCGCGCAGGTATCGCGGCCCGTCGCGCGTCGGCAGCACACCGCGCAGCACGGGGCGCAGCGGCAGGGGCTCGGCGTCCGCGCCGCTGGCCCTGGCGATCTGGCGGGCGATCACGTCGGCCTGCTGAGCGGCGAGGCCGCCCTGCTTCATCCAATACGTCGTGCCGTCGCCGGCGGCGTAGATGTCGCCCGGTCCCGGCACCCGGCCCATCTCGTCCACGGGGATGAAGCCGTGGGCGTCGCTCGGGAGGCCGGGGATGCGCGGCCCGCCGAGGCCGGGCAGTGCGACGATCCGGTCGACCTCGACCCAGACGCCCTCGGGCAGCACCATCAGCGCCGTATCGGCCATCGGCTCCGCCAGCGAGCCCGTCCGCACGCGCACGCCGTGGCCGCGCAGCAGGTCCTGGACCTCGGCCGAGATGCGCTCGCCGAACGCGGCCAGCGGCGCGGGCTCCGGTGTGACGACGGTGACCTCGACGTCCTGCCCGGCGGCGTCCGCCATCACGAACAACGCCAGCTCGTAGGCGGGCAGCGTCCACGAGACGCCTGGCGGCACCAGGATCGCCAGGCGCGAGACGAGCCCGGCGCGGCGGTCCGCCAGCACCTCGTCGAAGGCCTCGGTGTCGCTCGCGCGGTCGAACGTGACACCGTGCTCGTAGGCCGGGTAGGGCCGGGCGCCGACCGACACGACGAGCGTGTCGAAGCTGATGTCGCCGCTGCCGTGGAGCTTCACCGTCCGCTGCTCCGCATCGACCGACTCCAGCCTGTCGCAGACGACGTCGATCCCGAGTTCGTCGCCCAGGGCCACGATGTCGTGGTGGCGCGGGCGGCCGTAGCCGAACGGCTCGCCCAATTCGAGCGGGCGGTAGCGGAACGTCGGCTCGGCGGTGACCAGGGTGATCCGCAGCGACGCCGACGCCAGCGCGCGCAGGGCGATCACCGTCTCGAGGCCGGCGACGCCACTGCCGACCACGAGCACGTGGCCGGGGGGTTCGCGCTGCTCGGACATCGGCCGAGCATCCTCTCAAGCCCGGCGGCCCGCATCGGTGCGACCACGGATCCCCCTGCGGGAAAGCCGCAACGTCCTGACGGCTCACTCCGTATTCAGGTCCGGTGCAGCGCGAGTAGCATCGCCCGATGCCCTCCGACGGCGACATCCGCATCGTGCTCGCGGACGATCACGCGGTCGTTCGCGCCGGGCTCAAGATGCTGCTGGAGGCCGAGGCGGGGTTCGAGGTGGTCGCGGAGACCGGCGACGTCGACGGCACCGTGCGCTCGGTGCTCGGCCACAAGCCCGACGTGCTCGTCCTGGACCTCAACATGCCCGGCGCCGGTGACGGGTCGAGCCTGGATCGCATCCCGGACATGCACGAGCGCTCGCCGGACACGAAGATCGTCGTGCTGACGATGCAGGACGAGCCCGAGTTCGCGCGGCGCGCCCTGCAGGCCGGCGCCGCGGCCTACGTGCTGAAGGAGTCGGCCGACCACGAGCTCGTCGAGGCCGTGCGGTGCGCCGCCGCGGGCGAGACCTACCTGACGCCGCGCCTGGGCGCCGCGCTCGCCGCGGCCCCGGCCACCCCGTCGGGGCCGCCGGACAACCTGACCGAGCGCGAACTCCAGGTGCTGCGGCTGATCGCCCTCGGCCACACCAACGCCGAGATCGGCGCCCAGATCTACGTCTCCGTCCGCACGATCGAGTCGCACCGCGCGCACATCCAGCAGAAGCTGGGCCGCTCGACCCGCGCCGAGCTCGTCCGCTACGCGCTCGACCACGGCCTGCTCGACGACGAGTAGGCGCAGTTTCGGCGCCGGTGCTCGTCCGCTCGGGCGCCTCGGTCTGACGTTCACGTGGGAGTTTCGTCCGCTATCCGGTTGAAAGTCCCACCTCAACGACCGAGGCTACGCACCTGGAGGCTGCGCCCAGACGACCGGTATCCGCGCGTCCACGGTGGTGCCGTCGACCGATGCGGTGATCGACAGCGACCCGCCCGCCAGCTCGACGCGCTCGCGCATGCCGACGATGCCGAACCCGCCGGTCTGCCGGTCGGTCGCGAACCCCTCGCCGTCGTCGGCCACCTGGATGTGCAGCTCGCGCCCGTCACCCGTCACCCGCAGGAGCACGTTCTGGGCTGCCGCGTGGCGGACGACGTTGTTCAGCGACTCCTGCACGACGCGGTAGACGGCCGTCTCGAGGTCCGGGTCCAGACGCCGGTCGCCGGTCTGCTGCTCGAACTCGAATGCCGTCGTGACGTCGATGCCGGCCACGGCCTGCGTCCGCTGTGCCAGCGTCGCCAGCGCCGGGACGAGCCCCAGCGCGTCGAGCGTGCTCGGGCGCAGCTCCGTGATGATCGACCGGAGCGCCTCGATGTCGTCCGTGACGCTCTCGCCGGCGACCTCCAGTGCGTGCCGCATGCTCTCCGCATCCTGGGACCGCGAGGCGCCCGCGAGCATCACCCGCAGTGCCCCAAGGCGCTGGAGCGTCTCGTCGTGCAGCTCGCGCGCCCAGCGCCGGCGCTCGGTCTCCGCCGCGGCGATGGTCGTCCGCAGGCGGTCGGCCTCGACGCGCTCGGCGTGGGCGACGGCGATGCCGGCCCAGCGGGCGAGCGTCACCGCGCTCTCCTCGTCGGCTTCGTCGAAGTCGCCGCCGCAGGCCTTCTCGGTCAGGTAGAGATTGCCCCAGGCCTCACCGTGCGTGAAGATCGGAACGCCGAGGAACGAGGCCATCGGCGGATGCCCCTCCGGGAAGCCGAAGGCGCCCGGGTGGGCGCCGATGTCGCTCAACCGCAGCGGCCGCGGGTCCGCGACGAGCAGCCCGAGGACGCCCTGCCCGCGCGGCAGGACGCCGATCTGCCGCTCGGTCTCGGCCGTCATGCCCCGGGTGAGGAAGCGGGCGAGCTCGCGGCGCTCGGCGTCGAGCACCCCCAGCGCGGCGTAGCGCGCACCCGTGATCCGCTGCGCGGTCTCCAGCAGGCGGTCGAGGACGCGTTCCAGGTCCAGGTCCGCGACGAGCAGGCGCCCGGCGTCGATCAGCACGCGCAGCTGCTCGGCCGAGAGCACCTCGGCGGACGACGTACCGGGTCGCTGGTCCCCGGCGATCTCGGTCATCGCTCGTTCAGTGATCCTGGGGGCGGTCGATCTCGGGCAGGTTCTTGATGCCCTCCCTCGCGGCCCAGCGTGAGTAGTTGTCCTCGGCGGCGTCGAGGAGTTCGCGCAGGAACTTCGGCGCGAGATTGATCCGCGAGACGACGACGCCGGGGATCTCGCCGTCCTCGACCTCGTGGTCCACGCGGGCGAAGGTGATCGTGAACTCGTAGTCGGAATGGCTGACGTTCGCGAAGTTCGCGTAGTGGCCGGCCATCTGCTGCGGCTCGATGTGGATGTTGATGTGACGCTCGGGCTGTTGGGGGGTGTCGGCCATGGTGCGCCTAGTATCCCGCTCCGTGAAGGTCACCGTCGTCGCCGTGGGTCGCCTGCGGTCCCCGTACGCCGACGACATGGAGCACTACCTCAAGCTCCTGGGCCGCTACGCGGGCATGGACGTCATCGAGGTGCGCGAGGATGAGCAGGTCGAGCGGCGCATCCCCGACCGGGCGTTCGTGTCCCTGCTCGACGCGACCGGGACGACGTATGACAGCGAGACCTTCAGTGGCTTCATCGAGGAGCGCCGCATGAGCGGGCGCGACCTGTGCTTCGTCATCGGCGGCGCGTTCGGACTGGACCTGCCGCGCGCCGACCACCGCCTGTCGCTCGGCCGGATGACGCTGCCGCACCAGCTGGCTCGCGTGGTCCTGGCCGAGCAGCTCTATCGCGCCCACAAGATCATCGCCGGCGAGCCCTACCACCACTGATGCCGTTCACGCGCGCAAACCCCCTTCGCCCGGGAGGCGACTTTCGTCCTGGCATGCGGCGGACGGCTGAGCTGCAGCCGTTCCTGCGGCGCCTGCGCCTCGTCGCGGTCGCGGTCGTGACGCTGCTGGCGTTCGGCACGGTCGCCTACACGCTCAGCGAGGACGTCAGCGTCTGGGACGGGTTCCTGTGGTCGCTGGACACGATCGCCACCGAGGGCGCGCGCAATCGCCCGCAGACGGTGCCCGGCGAGATCGCCTGGGTCATCCTCATCGTGCTGGGCGTCGGTACGCTGCTGTACGCGCTCGTGACCGTCGTCGAGGTCTTCGTCTCCGGCCACCTGCGAACCCTGCTGGACGATCGCCGCGGGCAACGAGCCATCGACGCACTCACCGGTCACACGATCATCTGCGGCTTCGGCCGCGTCGGCCGCCAGGCCGCGCGTGACCTCGCCGCGGCGGGGGAGCGTTACGTCGTCATCGATCAGAGCGACGAGCACCGCGAGCACGCCCATGGTGTCGGCGTCCGGTTCATCGAGGGCTCGGCGTCGGACGACGAGGTCCTCGAGCACGCGGGGATCGAGCGCGCCCGGGCGATCATCGCCTGCGTGGACTCCGACGCGGAGAACGTCTTCATCACGCTGTCCGCACGGCAGCTCAACGCCGACATCCCGATCATCGCGCGAGCCTCCCACTTCGACACCGAGCCGAAGCTGCGCCGGGCGGGGGCGACGCGGGTGATCTCGCCCTACCGCGCCAGCGGCTCGGAGATGGCGCGTCTGGCCCTGACGCCCCAGGTCGGCGGCGTCGTCGATGTCGCCCCGTCCTACCGCCTCGAGGAGATCGAGGTCGAGGCCGGCTCCGCTGCTCAGGACGCGGCGATCAACGACGTGCGCGGCGATGCGATCATCGTCGGTGTGCGGCGCGCCGACGGCAGTTTCCTTCCGCAGCCCTCAGCGGCGACGGTTCTGCACGCCGGGGATGCACTGATCGCGCTCGGCGCCGCCCACACCCTCGCCAGGCTGGAGGGCGCCCTCGGCCCGCCGAGCCGCGCGGGACGCACGTGAGCGACCCGCTCGCCGAGCTGCGCGCCGTCCTGGCCGGCGCGGTCGCCGCCGTCGCCGGGCCCGAAGCGGCCGGTGCTGGTGCCGCGGTGCTCGAGCGCCCGCGCCAGCCCGAGCACGGCGACTACGCGACGAACGCGGCGCTGGTGCTTGCCAAAGCCGTCGGCGCGCCGCCGCGGGAGGTCGCCGAGCGGCTCGCCGGCGAGTTGCGCGAGCGCCTCGGCGAGACGCTGGGCGCTGCGGAGATCGCGGGCCCCGGCTTCCTCAACCTGCGGCTGACCGACGCCTGGTACGCGCAGGCGCTGGGCGCGGTCCTGGCGAGCGGCGACGGCTGGGGCGGCGGCGGGGCCGATCCCGCGCTGCGCGTCAACGTCGAGTTCGTCAGCGCCAATCCGACCGGCCCGGTCCACGTCGGCGGCACGCGCAACGCGGCATTCGGCGACGCCCTGGCGCGGCTGCTGGCCTTCCGCGGGCACGACGTCCACCGCGAGTTCTACGTCAACGACCACGGCAGCCAGGCGCAGGTCTTCGGCGCCTCGGTCCAGGCACGCGCGCGCGGCGAGGAGCCGCCGGAGAACGGGTACCAGGGCGACTACGTCCAGGAGATCGCCGACGAGCTGCAGGGCGCGGCGGACCTGCCGCAGGAGGAGGTCTCGCGGCTGGCCATCGAGCTGATGGTCGCGCGGGCCGAGAGCAGCCTCGCGCGCTTCCGCGTGCTGTTCGACCGCTGGTTCTCCGAGCGCACACTGCACGAGGGCGCGCCGTCGCCGGTCCAGCACGGGTTCGACGTGCTCGACGCGCAGGCCCGCACGTTCCGCGAGGACGGCGCGCTGTGGCTGCGCACGACCGAGTTCGGCGACGACAAGGACCGCGTCCTGGAGCGCTCCAGCGGCGAGCACACGTACTTCGCGTCCGACATCGCCTACCACCAGGAGAAGCTCGAGCGCGGGTTCGACCTGCTGATCGACGTCTGGGGCGCGGACCATCACGGCTACGTCCCGCGGATGCACGCCGCCTTCCAGGCGCTCGGCGGCCGCCCCGAGCAGCTCGAGTTGGTGATCATGCAGTTCGTGCACCTCGTGGAGGGCGGTGAGCGAGGGAAGATGAGCAAGCGCGCCGGCGAGTTCGTGACGCTCGACGACCTGGTCGCCGACATCGGCGTCGATGCCGCCCGCTGGTTCCTGCTGGCGCGCTCGCACGACACGACGATCGACCTGGACCTCGATCTCGCCCGCGAGCAGAGCAACGAGAACCCGGTCTTCTACGTGCAGTACGCCCACGCGCGGATCGCCTCGGTGCTGCGCAAGGCGGGCGCTGCGCGCGTCGCGGGCGCGCTGGCGGGGGCGGGCGCTGTCGCCGGTGAGCTGCACCCGAGCGAGCGGGCGCTGCTGCGCCGCGTGCTCGAGCTCCCGGACGAGGTGGCCGAGGCCGCCGATCGCCGAGCCCCGCACCGGATCGCCACGTACGCGCTGGACCTGGCGCAGGGCTTCAGCGCGTTCTACCGCGACTGCCAGGTCGTCGGCGCCGAGGCGGATGTCGAGGACTTCCGCCTGCGGCTGTCCGTGACGACCCGGGACGCGCTTGCGCGCTCGCTCAATCTGCTCGGGGTCGGCGCGCCGGTGGAGATGTAGGGCGCCGGCCGGCGCGGGCACCTGCGTGGAGGTGCTGCGCGAGCGTCCGTGGCCTTGGGCGGCTGGGAGGTGGATTCGATCGCGGCGGCCGCTTCGATGATGATTCGGTGCGCAGCGCGCACGTTTCCATCATCGGAGTGGCGTTCAGCGCGTGCGGATGCGCGTGCGGCCGCGGCGGATGGTGATCTGCGGCGCAACGGCGAGGCGCTCGGCGGTGATCTGATCGCCGGGCGGGTCGGCCTCGGGCGGCAGGCCCGCAGCGCGGGTGCGCCGCGCCTGGAGCGCCATGGCGATGCCGGCGGCGCCGCCCGCGACGAGCAGCGGCATGACGCGGAGGTTGTGGCGGGCCTGGGCGACGAAGACGCTGTTGACCGCGGTGCTGACGACGACGGGGACGAGCAGCAGCGTCAGCTCGGCGCGGCGGCTGCGGGCGAGCGCCCAGCCCGCAGCGAGGCCGGCGAGCGAGAGGCCGACGAGCAGCAGGTGCCAGGTGGTCAGCCAGCCTCGGGGGTTCCGCGTGCCGCCGCGGTAGTAGTCGCCCCACATCCTCCCGACCTTGCTCAGCTCCATCCCGGCGAACGCGATCGGGCGCCCGACGGCGTAGGTCTTGAGGTTGCGCCGCGTCTCGAACGCCAGCCCCCAGCGCAGCTGCTCGGGCGGGATCCGGTAGCCGCGCGGGTCGACCAGCTCCGGATGGCGCTCGCGGATGTACGCGCGCAGGACCCACTCGGCCTTCAGGTTCGGCCGGCTGACGTGGCGCACGTTCGACATCTGGTGGCGGACGTAGACCTCGAGGTCGCGCTTGACGCCGCTCATCTTCCCGCCGCCGGGGAGGTACGTGCCGACGAACAGGGTGGAGGGGCCGCTGCTGGCGATCGGGATGACGCGCCCGGCCTTCGACGACGCGTAGCCGACCCACGGCAGCGCGACGAGCAGCGGGATGATCGTGATCGCGCAGGCCTGACCGATGCGGGCCCCGTAGCTCGCGCGGTCACGGGCGAGCAGGAGCCAGGCGAGGCCGACGAGGCTCGGCACGATCAGCAGGTCCGCGCGCACCAGCAGCGCCGCGCCGAACGCCAGGCCCGTGACGATCAGGCGGGCCGCCGTCGGGCGCTGCCAGGCGGCGAGCAGGGCGATCGCCGCGAGCGCCAGGGTCAGCGCTCCGAGCGGCTCGCTGACGAGGTCGCCGGTGGCGCGGATCAGCGGGGGATAGGTGGCGATGAGCGCCGCCGCGACCAGGCCTGCGGTCGGGCCGGCGAGGCCGGCCGCGAGGAAGAAGACGGCGATGATCAGCAGCGTCCCGACCAGGGCCTGCGCCCAGAACGCCGTGCGCAGGTCATCGGGCGTGCCTGTGCCGTCGGCGTGCGGGGCGATCAGGTGCGCGGCGGCGAACAGCGCGGGCGCGCCCGGCGCCCAGTGCCACGGGTCCGACATCCCGGGAGCGCCGTACGTGCCGGTCTCGGCGAGGTGCAGCGCGACGCGCGCGTACGAGCGCTCGTCGGAGGACAGGTAGCGGCCGGGGCTTGCGGCCTGCCCGGCGCGCAGGCCGCCGCCGACGAGGACGATCGCGACGAGCGCCAGCGTGATCGCACGGGTGCCCGTGCGGGCGGCCGCTCGATCGGGGCGCGCGGGTGCCGCCCCGGCGGATGCCGTGACGGAAACGGGGACGGCCACGGCACGACCGGGCCGACGCCAAGCGAGCGCCATGGGGTCCGGTTCGCCGCGCCGGAGATGATCCCTGGGCCTCCCGCGGCCTGGGCGCGGTCTTGCGCGCGCGGGTCCGCGCTACAGCTTGTAGATGCCGTCCAGGCCGAGGCCGTCGAGGAACTTCTGCGCCTCGACGTTCAGCCGCGTGATCTCGCCGGTGAGGATCAGGATCCCCATCACGATGAGGATCGCGCCGGAGATGCACGTGACCGCCAGGTAGTGCTCGCGCAGCCAGCGCCAGGTCCCGGTCGCGCGGTCGAACGCGACTGCGGTCAGCAGGAAGGGGAGCGCCAGGCCGAGGCTGTAGAACGCCAGCAGGATCCCGCCGTGCGAGACGCTGTCGGCGATCGCGGCGGTGCTCAGGATCGACGCCAGGGTCGGGCCGACGCACGGCGTCCAGGCGATCGCGAACGCGAGGCCGGCGATGACCGGGCCGCCGGTCCCGGCCTTGCGGATCAGCGTCTCCGGGCGCCATTCGCGGTTGAGCTTGGGCACCAGCGGGGTCAGCAGGAAGAAGACGCCCATCGCGATGATCATCACGCCGGCGATCGTGTCCAGCGTCTGCTTGTGGTCGCGCAGCGTCGAGCCGAGGCCCGTCGCGGTCATGCCGAGCGCGACGAACATCAGCGTGAACGAGCCGCAGAAGATCAGCGCGGGGAGGAGCACGCTCGAGCGCCGGTGCTCGCCGGACTGCATGTCCGCGATGCTCACGCCGGAGACCGCCGACAGGTAGCCGGGCACCAGCGGCAGGACGCATGGTGAGAGGAACGAGATGAAGCCGACGGCGAACGCGGCGACGACGGTCGTGTCGGCCGTCGCGAGCAGCATCAGGCGTCGAAGGTCGCGAGTTCGGCGTCGAGCCGGCGCGCGTCGTCGGGCGCGAGGTCCGGGCCCGGCGAGCCGTCGTCGTCGTTCCCGCCGCGGCGGCGCCAGCGCGGGACGAGTACCGCGATCAGCGCGATCAGCGCCGCGGCGACGAGGACCGGCACGAGGTAGGCCGCGAGGCTGAACCCGGACTTCGGCGGCAGGGCCAGGATCTTGTCGCCGTAGGTGGCCTGCAGCTCGTCCTTGATCTGCCGCTTGGACTCGCCGCGCGCGATCTTGATCCGGATCTCCCGGCGCAGCTGATCGGCGCGCGCGGACTCGGCGATGTTCAGCGGGACGTTGCACGTGTCGCACATGACCTCGTCCTCGACGTCGGTGAACGACGTCAGCGCCTGCGCCGGCCCCGCCGCGCCGGCGAACGCCGCGAGCAGGCCGAGCAGCAGCAGGACGCGGCCGATCACGGCGTGTCCCCGGCGAGGGCGCGGTCGAGCGCGCGGGTCAGGAACGGCGCCGTCAGCTCGCCGCGCGAGATCGCGACGACGCGCCCCAGCCGGTCGATGACGAAGGTCTCGGGCAGCTTGATCGTCCCGTACTTCGGCGCCAGCTGGAGCTTGTCGTCGCGCAGTGACGGGTAGCTCAGCTTCAGCTCGCGGACGAACCTGGCGGAGTCGGCGGCGTAGTCCTTGTAGGTGACGCCGAGCACCGTGCCGTTCTGCGTGCGCAGCCGGCGCTGGGCGCGCTCCAGGATCGGCGCCTCGCGCCGGCACGGGTCGCACCACGAAGCCCAGAAGTTCAGCACCACGACCTTGCCGCGAAGGTCCGCGAGCGACGTCGTCCCGGGCGTTCCCAGGCGCCGCAGCCGCACGTTCGCGCCCGGCGCGACGGGCTTCGCGTTGCGCTGCACCGCGGAGTCGAGCGACGTGTCCGGGCCCGACTTGGCGACGCCGTAGACGAGGAGCGCGATCAGCAGCGCGGCGAAGACGCCGACGACGGTCGCGATGGGCCCGGGGCGCTGCATCGCCCGTGAAGGGTAGATGCCGGGCGCGCGCGGCGATCCGGCACGGCGCCGGAGCCGCGGTATCCTTCGCGGTCCTGCGGCGGTAGCTCAGTTGGTAGAGCATCAGCTTCCCAAGCTGAGGGTCGCGAGTTCGAATCTCGTCCGCCGCTCTGGGAGAGTTCCGCTGATCGCGGGGCACACCGCGCGATCACGCCGGCCGAGGCTGTCGCACTCGAGCGGGGCCGCGTCAGGAATCAGCGCCGGCCGGGTGAGCCACAAGGACATCGCAGTTCGTCGCCCGGACGGCGCGGGCGCACGACCCTCGGAGGGACCATGCCGCGGGCGTACCCCTAGGGTTCTCGCGCGATGGTGACGACGCCTCCTCCGCGAGCGCAGCAGTCTGCCGGCATGGCCGCCCTGACCCTGGGCGCACTGGGCGTCGTCTTCGGCGACATCGGCACCAGCCCGCTGTATGCGTTGCAGGCCGTCTTCGCGGCTGATGGCGGCGCGGTGAAGCCGACGCAAGGTGATGTGTACGGAATCATCTCGCTCGTCGTCTGGTCGGTGACGCTGATCGTCTCGATCAAGTTCGTGACGTTCATCATGCGCGCCGACAACGACGGCGAAGGCGGCGTGATGGCCCTCGTCGGGCTGATCCGCCGGATCGCCATGCCTGGGTCGACCCTGAAGCTGGCGCTCGTCACGCTCGGTCTCGCCGGGGTCGCGCTGTTCTACGGCGACGGCATGATCACACCGGCGATCTCGGTCCTCTCAGCGGTCGAGGGCGTCAAGGTCGCGGCCCCGGAACTGCGGTCGATCGTACTTCCGATCGCGCTCGCGGTGCTCACTGGTCTGTTCGCGATTCAGCGCTTCGGGACCCACGTCGTCGGCAGGATCTTCGGCCCGGTGATGATCATCTGGTTCCTCACGCTCGCCGCCGCGGGCGCGAGCCGCCTCGTCCACCATCCGCAGATCATCCGGGCAGTCTCTCCGACGTACGCGGTCGACTTCTTCGCCGAGCATCCATCGATCGCGTTCATCGCACTCGGCTCGGTGGTCCTGACGGTCACTGGCGCCGAGGCCCTCTACGCCGACATGGGTCACTTCGGCCGGCGCCCGATCAGTCGCGCCTGGTTCCTCGTCGTGTTCCCGGCGCTGATGATCAACTACATGGGCCAGGGGTCGCTGATCCTCGCCCACCCCGCGTCCATCTCCAACCCCTTCTACCTGCTGATGCCCGAGTGGGCGCAGGTGCCGATGGTCTTCCTGGCCACCATCGCGACGTTGATCGCCTCGCAGGCGGTCATCTCCGGCGCGTTCTCGGTGACGCGGCAGGCCATCCAGCTGGGCTTCCTGCCACGCCTGAGCATCCGCCACACATCCGGGGAGACGATCGGTCAGGTCTACGTGCCCGCGGTCAACTGGGGGCTGTTCGCCGCGGTCGTCGGGCTGGTCGTCGGCTTCGGCTCCTCGGCCAAGCTCGCGACGGCGTATGGCATCGCGGTGACCGGGACCCTGCTGGTCGACTCGATGCTGTTCCTGGTCGTCGCGCGTCTCCTGTGGCGCAAGCCGCTGTGGATGATCGCCGCCGGGATCCTGGGCTTCGTGACGGTCGATCTGCTGTTCCTCGCCGCCAACGTCACCAAGATCCTCCACGGTGGCTGGTTCCCGCTCCTGATCGGCGCGATGGTCCTCGTCGTCATGACCACCTGGGACCGTGGCCGCGCGGACGTGACTGCGGCCCGCATCAAGGCCGAAGGGCCGCTCGACCAGTTCGTCACCCGGATGCACGCGCGCGTGCCTCCAATACGCCGGCTGCCCGGGACCGCGATCTACCTCAACCCCAGCCCAGAGACCACGCCGCTGGCGTTGCGGGTCGGTGTCGACCGCATCCACGCGATCGCAGAAGACGTCGTCATTCTCACGGTCGAGACGGCCAACGTCCCGCACGTCCCGCCCGACGAGCGGACGTTCGTCGACCACCTGGTCTACGCGCACGACGGCTACAGCCACATCACCCTGCGCTTCGGCTACCTCGATGACCCGGACGTCACGTCGACGCTCGCCCTGGCCCGCAAAGCGCCGAACCTCGACGTCGACTTCAACCCCTACCACGTCACCTACTTCCTCTCGCAGATCACGATCGTGCCCGACCGTGGCAAGGGCATGGTGTGGTGGCGCAAGCGGCTGTTCGTCGCGATGGCCCGCAACTCGGCCAGTCCCACCGAGTACTTCAACCTGCCCGCCGAATGCGTCGTGACCCTCGGGTCGCGGATCCGCTTGTGAGCACGGCCGCAGCGGCCGTTGGAGCCTCCTCGTCCTACCAGGACTGCTCGGCGCTGCACTGCGGGCAGTGCACGCCGGCCTCGACCGTCGCGAGGAATGCATAGCCGCAGGAGCAGCGGTACAGCGCGCGGTCCTGCGGGCCGCCGGCCGCGCGCTCGCGCGCCGGGTACATCACGGCCTCGGCGTGCATCTGGGCGACCTCGCCCGGATCCTGCCCGGTGACGGTCTGTGCTGCGCTGGCCTCACGGCCCTCACGGACGACGTCGGTCGCGCTGCTGCGCGCCTTCTTGCGCCGCGTCGCGGGGCGGAGGGAGGTGGCGAGGTGGGTGGTGTGACGGAGCATGCGCCGTTGGGTCGCGTTCGGCACGGTCTGAAACGCGCTCACTGTGCCGATGTTTCTCCTATGGTCGGATAATCCTTCCTTCAACTTGAGCTGAAGCGGTGGTCATGGACGCTCGCATGAGGACGTGCGGGGAACCCCGCAGCCGGGTTTGGGATACTGGAGGGGCGTATGGACCCCGCCCGCAAGCGCCGCATCCGGCTCGTCGTCGCCCTCTCGGCAGCCCTGCTGCTCGCCGCCGGCCTCGCGTACACGAGCTTCAACGCGTCCAGCGAGGCCGTCACGCCGACCCAGCTGATCGCCTCGGCGACGCCGGGGCGCAGCTACCAGCTGACCGGGAAGGTCGTCGCCGGGTCGATCGTGCATCGCCGCGACGGCATCAGCTTCCGGGTCCGCGACCGCCTCGGCCGCACGGCGGTCCCCGTCGTCTACTCCGGCACGATCCCCGATCCGTTCCGCGACAACCGCGAGATCATCATCACCGTGCGCAAGCACGGCGCGGCGTTCGCCGGCGAACGCGACACCCTGATCACGAAGTGCCCGTCGAAGTTCTCGGACAAGCAGGCGACGCCGTCCGGCACCCCGGCCTAGGTCCGCGCTGATGGCGACCGTCGGTCAGGCCTGCCTGCTCATCGCGCTGGGCCTGTGCATCTACGGCGCGGGCGCATCGATCCACGGTGGGCGCACCGGCGACGAGGCCTGGATCGCCTCCGGGCGCCGCGCGCTGTTCGCGGTCGCCGGTGTCGTGCTCGTGGCGTTCGTGCTGCTCGAACTGGCGTTCCTGCGCTCGGACTTCCACTACACCGTCGTCGCCACGCACTCATCGACGACGACGCCCTGGTACTACCGGCTCGCGGCGATGTGGTCCTCGCAGGAGGGGTCCCTGCTGCTCTGGCTGACGCTGCTGACGGCATGGTCGAGCGTCGCGCTGCTGGTCATCCGCCGGCGCATGCGCGACGTCGTGCCGTATGCGACCGCCGTGCTGCTGGGCTTCGGCGCGTTCTTCTCGGCGCTGCTGATCTTCACCGCGCAGCCGTTCGTGCAGGTCGCCGTCGCTCCGACCGAGGGCATCGGCCTGAACCCGCTGCTGCGGCACCCGAGCATGATGATCCACCCGGTGATGCTGTACTCCGGCTACACGCTGTTCACCGTCCCGTTCGCCTTCGCCGTCGGCGCGCTGATCGTCCGCCGCGTGGACTCGGAGTGGATCCGCGCGACCCGCTTCTACACGCTCGGGGCCTGGCTGGCCCTCGGCATCGGCGTCCTGCTCGGCGCCCGCTGGTCCTATGCCGAGCTCGGCTGGGGCGGCTACTGGGCGTGGGATCCGGTCGAGAACGCGTCGCTGCTCCCGTGGCTGACCGGCACCGCGTTCCTGCACTCCGCGATGGTGCAGGAGAAGCGCGGCATGCTGAAGGTCTGGAACGCCTCGCTCGTCCTCGCCACGGGCGTGCTGTGCATCATCGGCACGTTCCTCGTGCGGTCGGGCGTCCTGGACTCGATCCACTCGTTCGTGCAGGAGGGCAACGCGATCGCGTGGGCGTTCACGGCGCTCATCGGCGTGCTGATCGCGGGCTCCGTGTACCTCGTCGTGTCGCGGCGCGGCGACGCGCTGCGCAGCGAGGCGACGCTCGACAGCGCGCTGTCACGCGAGGCGATGTTCCTGGCCAACAACGTCGTGCTCGTCGCGATCGCGTTCGTCGTGTTCTGGGGCACGTTCTTCCCGCTGATCTCCGAGGCGGTGACGGGGACGAAGGCGGCCGTCGGCCCGCCGTGGTTCGACAAGTACATCGTCCCGCTGGCGCTGGTGCTCGTCCTGCTGACGGGCATCGGTCCCGTGATCGCCTGGCGGCGCAGCAGCTGGGGGCGCCTGTGGCTCCAGCTGCGCGGCCCGGTGATCGCGGCAGCCGTCGTGACCGTCCTGGCGCTCGCGCTGACGCAGGCCGCCGACAACCTCAAGGCGGTGGCACTGTTCGCCGTCGCGACGTTCTCGATCGGCATCGCCCTGCAGGAGCTGTGGCGCGGCACCCGGGCGCGGCAGGCGATGACCGGCAGCGGCCCGGCCCGCGCGTTCGTCACGCTGATCGCCCGCAACCGCCGCCGCTACGGCGGCTACCTCGTCCACATCGCGATCTCCGTCATGTTCGTCGGCGTCGCCGCGTCGACCGCGTTCCAGCACTCGCAGGACGTGCGGCTGCGGCCCGGCGAGTCCGCGACGGTCGGCGGCTACAGGTTCACCTACGCCAAGCCGACGGCGCGGATCTCCCAGCGGGCGGGGGAGCTGGAGCGGATCGAGCTGGGCTCGAAGATCAACGTGACGAAGGACGGCAGGCTCGTCACGGTGCTGGAGCCCAACCGCGGCTACTACCCGATCAACGCGCCGATGCTCGGGGCGATCACCCGCTACTTCGAGGGTGAGTCCACCAGCGAGATCGGCCTGAAGGCCGGCGCCGCGCGGGACCTGTGGATCGCGCAGCGCCCGGACATCTCGGCGATCACGCCGATCATCAAGAGGGGCGACCGGCTGTTCGCGCGCGCAGCGAAGGCCGGCCTGCCGGCGCAGACCCGGTCGATCCTGCTCGGTGAGGCGCTGCGCGGGCTCGTCAAGCGCTACGTCGCCCAGGCCCCGCCGGCGCAGTTCCGGATCCTCGTCTCGCCGATGGTCTTCTGGCTCTGGATCGGTGCCTGGATCCTCGTCGTCGGCGGCGTGATCGCCGCCTGGCCGACGGGCGGCGGCGGCGTGCGTGATCGCGTCCGCGCGCGGTCGGCCGCGCGCGTCGCCCAGGATCTCGGCCGCACACCCGCCACCTCGTGACCGCCGGCATCGTCATCGCCCTCGTGGCCGTGGTCGCGCTGTTCGTCACGCACCCGCTGCGCCGCGGCGTCGCCGCGCGCGCGAACCTGGAGACCGAGGTCGCCGTCGCCGACCTGCGCACGGCGAAGGAGGACAAGTACCGCGAGATCCGCGACGCCGAGATGGACCACCGCACGGGCAAGCTGTCCGACGAGGACTGGCGCGCGCTCGACCGCCAGTTGCGCGCGGAGGCCGTGGACATCCTCCACGAACTCGACGAACTCGAGCCGCCCGCCGGCGCCTGACCGCGCTACCATCGCCCGCGATGACCGTCATCTTCAGCACCATCTGCGTGATCCTCTCGATCGGACTGATCTTCCTGATCCTCATGCATTCGGGCAAGGACGCCGGGCTCTCCGGCGCCTTCGGCGTCGGCACGGGCCAGGGCTCGCTGGGCGGCGGATCGCTCGTCGAGCGCAACCTGAACCGCTGGACGATGGCGATCGCGATCGTCTGGGTGCTCGACATCATTCTGCTCGTCAAAGAACCCTGGTCGTGATCTGAGGGCGCCTCGCGGCGCCGCGCATCGTCCTCGCCGGCTCGCGTGCAGAGCACGCCACGCCCGGCTGTGTCCTCCCGCGGCATCCGCGATCCGCTCCTCAGATCGCTCGCGCGTGCCACGGCGCGATCTCGCTTGGCGGGCTGGGGCGGCCCGTGATCGCGCTCGTAGAGCGGTGCTCGCCGCTACGCGGCGACCGGCACGCGCGCGGCGCGCAGGGGCGGGCAGACGATGCCCGAGCCGTCGGCTCGCAGTACGAGCCGCTGGCGGGACCCGAGGTCCTCGGTCGCCATGAGGATGCGCAGCGCGTCGTCGCTGATGCGCACGTCGCGCGCCGGCCGGCGGATGACGCCGTCCTCGATCAGCAGCGCGCCACGGGTGATGCCGCCGATGCGGGCGGTGTCGTTGTCGAGCAGGTCGAGGGCGGCGAACGACGGCACCAGCAGCCCGCGGCCGATCGGCGCGGACAGCGCGCCCTCGTCGCCCGCGCCGCCGCCGAGCAGCACGAGGTTCGTCGGGTGCGGACCGGACGGCGCGCCGCCGGGGGCCAGTGCGTGGCCGGTCGTCGTCGTGCCCGCGAGTGCCGCCGAGCGGGCATCGTGGACGATGCCGTGGGCGATGCCTTCCGCGATGAGTTGCAGGGGGGCCTTCTTCGGCACGCCCTCGGCGTCGAACGCACGCGGGAGCGTGCGGGCCGACCGCGGCGAGTCGGCGAGGTTGATCGACGCCGACGCGACCTGCGTGCCGAGCAGCGTGTTGAGCAGCCCGCGGCCCTCCGCGTGCGCCAGGCCGTTGAACGCCGACGCGCCGAGCGCATCGAGGATCCGGGCGACGGCCCGCGGGCCGAAGACGATCGTGTAGCTGCCGTCCGGAAGCTCGCCGGGTTCGCCGCCGGCCGCGAACGCGAGCACCTCACCGGCCACGGCCGCGGGGTCGAGTTCCGCCGCGCTCACGGCTGCGTCGCTCGCGGTCGTGCCGTAGCCGGCGACGGACACCGCCGCGCGCGTGACGCGGTCGGTCAGGCGTGCGCCGGCGCTCGACGCCACGGCGATGGCGGTGTCCGCGAGTTCGACGACGCCGCGCAGTTCGGCGCCGACGGCGGTCGAGACCCTCAGCGCGGCTCGCGCGGCCGCGCATCCGACCTCGGGGTCGAGCTCGGCCGTCGCCGCATCGAAGCCGTCGTGCGCGTCCGGATCCACCGGGTCGGCGAGGCCCGTGTGCCGCGGAGCGGCCGGGCTCCGGGCGGAGGCGGCGGCGAGGCGGACAGCGTCGCGGATCGCCGATTCGCCGGTCGACGACACCGTCGCCGTCCCGGCGCGCCCGTCGAACAGGCAGAGGACGTCGACGCGCACGTCGTCGGTCCGGTGCGGCGCGCCCAGGTCATGCGGGCCGAACGGCACCTGCAGGCCGCGGGCGTTGCGGACCTGGATGAGCGCGGGCCCGGCCGCGTGGCGCAGGGCGTGTTCGGCGATGTCCAGCAGGCGTTCGGTCATGGTGTGCTCACCAGACCTCAAGGTAGTGAGCCAACACGTCATCGCGCGTCGGACGTGGCGGCGTCAGGTCGAGTTCGCCCCGGCCGGCGGCCTCGTCGGCACACAGCGGCAGGGCATCCTCGCGCACGCCGATGGCGCGAAGGGTCGTGGCGCCCGCGAGCGCGGCGAACCTCCGGGCCACCTGCTCGGCCGGTTCGCCCGCGGCCGCGTCGAGCGCGGCGAGGGCCTGCGGAGACCGTTCGCGCAATGCGGGCGTCGTGGCCTGGAGCATCGCCGCGTTGGCGGGCCCGTGCCCGGCGCCGGCGAACCGCACGAGCGTCTGGCTCAGCACGTGATGCAGGCCGTACCAGCTTGCGTCGATGCACCAGCCCGCCAGCAGCGCACCGAGCGCCAGCGCGTCGCGATCCGGCTCGCCGGAGGCGGGCAGCCCGGTCGCCAGCAGGCGCGCAGCCTCGTTGGCGGCGAGCGTCGGGACCGGGCTCGCGGACGTCGTGCAGACGCCCTCGACGGCGTGCCCCAGCGCGTTGGCCGCGCTCGCGGCGAGGTCCGCCACGGGCTGTGAGGCCGACAGCGCAGGGTCGTTGATCACGACGCTCGCCCGCCCGAAGCCGCTGGCGGGATCGGCGCCGCGGGCGGTGCGATGCAGCCACGTCATCTCGGCCGCGCTCAGCGTCGTCGGGATCGCCGCCGCGCGCGTCGCCGTGCCGCTCGCCGCGGCGACCGCCTTCGCGGTGTCGATCACGCGCCCACCGCCGAACCCGACCACGAGCGGTGCGTGCACGTCGCCGAGCAGGTCGCCTGCAAGTTCGTCGACGCGGCCCGGGCCGATCACGTGCACCGACGCCGCGGCGGCACCGAGCTGCGGCGCGGCGGCCAGGGCCCGCCGGGTCGTCACCAGCGCGTAGCCGTCCCCGAGCAGCTCAGGCGCGTCGGCGATCGCGCCGCGCCCGAAGCGGATCACGCGGTCCCCGTCGCGCCAGGTGAAGTTCCCGCTCATTCCGGGAACCCTCGCACGTGGCGTACACCGCGCACATCCGTGGTCAGCCGCGACTCCGGTTAGGCTCGCACCGCAATGCTCGGACGTGACTACCCCGCGCAGAACTGCTCGATCGCCCGCGCACTCGAGATCGTCGGCGAGCGCTGGACGCTCCTGATCCTCCGCGAGGCGTTCCTCGGCACGACGCGGTTCGACGGGTTCCGCGAGCACCTCGGCATCGCGCGCAACATCCTGCAGTCGCGGCTGACGCTGCTCGTGGACGAGGGCCTGTTCGAGCGCCGCGCCTACCAGGACCGTCCGCCGCGCTTCGAGTACCTGCTGACGCCGGCCGGGACCGACCTGCTGCCGGTCATGCTGGCGCTGCTGCAGTGGGGCGATCGCCACCGCGCGCCTGACGGGCCGCCGACGCTGATCGTGCACCGCGGCTGCGGCGGTGCGGTCACGCCGGTCCTCGCGTGCGAGGGCTGCGGCGCGACCGCGCTCACCAGGGACGACATCGAGATCCGGTTCGGTCCCGGCGTCCTGCCGGAGCACGGCCGCCCCGGCGAACTCGCCACCGTCTAGGCAGCCGCGCGCAGCAGGCGCCGCACGGCGCCGCGATGACGGTCCGGGCCCGCGCCGCGCAGCAGCGCGACCCGCGCCCGCAGCAGCGCGACGAGGTCGGCCGTGGGCTGGAAGGGGTCGGCGACGACCCGCCCGCTGTGGATCGAGATCGCCGCTGCGATCTCGGCACCGCGGGCGGCGAGGAGGACGTCGCCGCCGAGGGGAAGTGCTGAGTCCAGGGATGCGAGGCGGCGCACGGCAGGCGTGTCCTCCTCGCGGGCGATCCGCAGCACGACGGGGGCGGTGATGGTGGAGGTGATGCGCTCGGTCTTCATGGGTCACAGGCTGTCACCGCAGTGGCATCAGTGCAAATGACAAGACAAAGGGTCCGTGATAAGTTTGGCTAATGCTCGATGTCCGCCGGATGCGCGTGCTGCGCGAGGTTGCCGCGAAGGGGTCGTTCTCCGCCGCGGCCGAGTCGCTGGCCTATACGCAGTCGGCCGTGTCCCAGCAGATCGCGACGCTCGAGCGCGAGACCGGCGCCCGCCTGGTGGAGCGCGGACAGCGGGGCGTCGCCCTGACCGACGCCGGTCGCGCGCTGGTCGCGCACACCGACGTGATCCTCGCCCGGCTGGCTGACGCCGAGGCCGAGCTGGAGGCGATCGCGGGCCTGCGCGGCGGACGCGTGCGGATGGTCGCGTTCCCCAGCGTCGGCGCGACGCTGATGCCGCCGGCGATCGCCCGGTTCCGCTCGGCCCATCCGGCCGTGGACCTGCAGCTCAACCCGGCCGAGCCGGACGACGGCATCGGGATGGTCCGGTCCGGCGATGCCGACATCGCGATCACGACCGCCCACGTCGGCGAGTCCCACCCGGACGACGGGGTGGAGCGCACGCCGCTCCTGGACGACCCGATGCACCTGATCATGCCGGTCGGCCACCGGCTCGCGGCTCGCTCACGGATCCGCCTCGCGGACCTCGCCGACGAGCAGTGGATCCTCGGGTCCGCGAGCGGGACCTGCCTGGACTCGCGGATCGCGCTGCGCGCCTGCGGGGCCGCCGGCTTCGAGCCGCAGCTGGCCTTCCAGAACGACGACTACAACGCGATCCAGGGCTTCGTCGCCGCCGGTGTCGGGGTGTCGCTGATCCCCGACCTTGCGCTGGTCAACGTCCGCGACGACGTCGTCGTGCGCAGCCTCGGGAGCCGCGCGCCCGTGCGCCGGATCGTCGCGGCGACGATGGAGAACAGCTGGTGCTCGCCGGCACGCGCGGCGATGCTCGAGATCCTGGTCGCCGTCGGCGCCGAGTGGGCCGCGGCCGGCCGGTGCGACCAGGCCGTCGCCTGCTGACAGGCGCGGAGAACTACGGATCCGGCCTGTGGGGCAGCGCGATTCTGCCGCGCGCCGCCGCCCCATAGCGTCGGAGCATGCCACCACGCGACGCCCACGACGATCCTCAGGGCGGCAGTTCGCTGCTCGTGCGCGCGATGCGCGGGGAGCCGGTCGAGCGGGTTCCCGTGTGGTTCATGCGCCAGGCCGGGCGATCACTGCCCGAGTACCGGGCGCTGCGGCGCCGCGGCGGTCTGCTCGAGTTGTGCGCGGACGCGGAGCTCGCCGCCGAGGTGACGATGCAGCCGGTCCGCCGTCACGGCGTCGATGCGGCGATCCTCTTCTCGGACATCGTCGTCCCGCTCCACGCCATCGGCATCGGCGTCGAGATCCGCCCGGGCGTGGGCCCCGTCATCGACGAGCCGCTGCGCACGTGGGACGGGCTGCAGCGCCTGCGGGCGTTCGAGCCCGACATCGACGCGCCGCACATCGCCGAGGCTGTGCGCCTGACGCGGGCCGAACTCGACGTGCCGGTGATCGGCTTCGCGGGTGCGCCGTTCACGGTCGCCAGCTACCTCGTCGAGGGCGGGCCGTCGAAGGTCCAGGCACGCACGCGCGCACTGATGCTGTCCGACCCGCAGCTGTGGAACGCGCTGTGCCGGCGGCTGTCGGACATCGCCGTCGCGTCGCTGGAATCGCAGGTCCGCGCCGGCGCGGCGGCCGTCCAGCTGTTCGACAGCTGGGCCGGGATCCTGTCGCCGCAGGTCTACGCCGAGCATGTCCTGCCGGCGATGCGCGCGCTGATCTCGCGCCTGCGGCCGCTCGGCGTGCCGATCGTGTCATTCGCGCTCGGCGGCGGTCACCTGCTCGAGCTGCTCGCCGCGGCCGGCCCGGACGTCGTCGGCATCGACTGGCGTACGAGCCTGACCGACGCCCGCGGGCGCATCGGTGACCACGTCGCCCTGCAGGGCAATCTCGACCCGGCGGCGTGCCTGGGCGGCTGGCCCGTCGCCCGCGACGCGACCGACGCGGTGCTGGTCGACGCACCCTCGCGCGGGCACGTGTTCAACCTCGGACACGGCGTCTTCCCGGAGACCGACCCGGGGATCCTCACCGCGATCGTCGATCACGTGCAGGAGCGGACGGCCGTGCTGCCGGCGCCCGTGCCGGCGGTGCTCGCGCATGTCTGACGGCGGCCGCATCGGCGTCCTGGTGATGGCGTACGGCACGCCGGCGGGCTCCGGTGACATCGAGCGCTACTACACGCACATCCGCCACGGGCGGCCACCCGCGCCCGAGCAGCTCGAGGAGCTGCAGATGCGGTACGCGGCGATCGGCGGGATGTCGCCGCTGCTCGGCATCACCAGGCTGCAGATGGCCGGCATCGCCGAGGGGCTCGAGGCGGCCGAGCCGGGGCGGTTCGTGGTCGCGCTCGGCCAGAAGCACGCGGCGCCGTTCATCGAGGACGGCGTCGAGGCGCTCTGCGCCGCCGGCGTCGAGCGGATCGTGGGGCTGGTCCTCGCGCCGCACTTCGCGACCGTCAGCATCGCGGACTACGCGCGGCGCGCGCAGGCCGCGGCCGCCGATCGCGTGCCGCTGAGCGTCGTGCGCTCCTGGCATCTCGCACCGGGCTTCGTGAACCTCGTCGCCGAGGACCTGCGCGAGCAGGTGGCGTCGCTGGGCGGGCCCGAGGCCTGCCACGTGATCTTCACCGCGCACAGCCTGCCCGCGCGCATCCTGGAACTCGACGACCCCTACCCGGCGCAGCTCGCCGAGACGGCCGAGGCACTCGCCGTGCGCGCCGGCATCGACCGCTGGTCGATCGCCTGGCAGAGCGCCGGGCGCACCGAGGAGGCGTGGATCGGGCCCGACCTGCTCGAGGTGATGGGACGGCTCGCGGGTCACGGGACGCGAGCGATCGTCGTCTGCGCATGCGGCTTCATCGCCGATCACCTGGAGGTCCTGTACGACCTCGACATCGAGGCGCAGGCGCGTGCCGACGACCTCGGCATCGGCTTCGCGCGCACGCGCTCGCCGAACGCCGACCCGGCCCTGACGCAGGCGCTGGCCGAGATCGTCCTGGCCGAGGCGGCGCTGCCCGCGGCCCGGGCGGCCCGCTGATGCCGCGTGTCGTCGTCATCGGCGGAGGCATCTCCGGACTGGCCGCCGCGCACCGGCTCGCCGCGTCCGGCCCGGATGTCGAGGTGGTGCTGCTGGAGGCGTCGGAGCGCCTGGGCGGGCGGATCACGACCGTGCCGTTCGCCGGCGTCCAGCTGGACGTGGGCCCGGACGCGCTGCTGTCGCGCGCGCCCGGCGGCGTCGAACTGTGCCGCGAGCTGGGGCTGGAGGCGGAGCTCGTCGCGCCGGCGCCCGGCCCGGCCTACCTCTGGTCGCGCGGGCGGCTGCGGCCGATCCCCGCCGGGCTGCTGGCCGGCCTCCCGGCCGGTCCCGGCGAGCTGCTCCGCTCGCGGATCCTGTCGCCACGCGGTCTGGCGCGCGCGGGCCTCGACCTCGTGCTCCCGCGCGGAACGGCGCCCGATGACGAGACGATCGGCGCGCTCGTGCGCCGCCGGATGGGGGACCAGGTCCTCGACCGCCTGATCGATCCGCTGCTCGGGGGCATCAACGCCGGCAGCTGCGACGAGCTGAGTGCCCGCGCCGCGGCGCCGCACCTCGCGGCGGCCGCCGCGGCCGACCGCAGCCTGGTCCGCGGCCTGCGCGCCGGCGTCCCGAAGGCGACGCCCGGCCCGACGCCGGCGCCGATGTTCCTGACGCTGCGCGGAGGACTCGGCTGCCTCGTCGAGACGCTCGTGGCACGCTCGGACGCCGAGTTCCGCACATCAGCGTCGGTCGATGCCGTCGTCCCGGACGGCGGCGGGCTCGAGGTGGTGCTCGACGGCGGCGAGGTCCTGGCCGCCGACGGCGTCATCCTGGCCGTTCCGGCTCACGCCGCCGCCGACATCCTGCGCGGCGAGGCTCCGGCCGCGGCGTTCGAACTGGCGGGCATCCGTTCCGCGTCGGTCGCCGTGGTGGCGCTCGCCTACCCCCGGGAGCGACTCGACCCACCGCCCGGCAGCGGCTTCGTGGTCGCCCGCGACGAGGACCTCGGCATCACCGCGTGCACCTGGGCCAGCGCCAAGTGGCCGCACCTGGGTGACGGGCCGCTCGCGATCGTCAAGTGCTCGATCGGCCGTGCAGCGGACGGCAGCGCCGAGATCGACCGGACGGACGAGGAGCTGATCGCCGTCGCCCGGCGCGAGCTGGCACGGACGCTCGGCGTCAGCGCCGAGCCTGCACAGGCGCTCGTCCTGCGCCACGCGCAGGCGCTGCCGCAATACGAGGTCGGTCACCTGGACCGCATCGCGGCCGCGCGCCGGGCGGTCGAGCAGGTGCTGCCGGGCCTGGAACTGGCCGGGAACGCGTACGGCGGCGTCGGCCTGCCAAGCTGTATCAGCGGAGCGCACGCTGCGGCGGAGCGCCTCCTTTCCCGCCTCGGGGACCCGGGCGCCCGGACCGCCGACCACCAGGAGCTGATCAGATGACGACCGACGCGGCCACCAGCGAGGGGCACGTCTACACCGCCTACGCCGCCTACCGCGCGCCCGCGCCGGACGGCTCGCTGGGCGCAGCCGACGGCGATGACGCGGCCGCGGCGCTCGCCGCGATCGACGGCGTGACGCTCCGCGGCGCCTACCACCTGACCGGGTTCCGGGCCGAGGCCGACCTGATGATCTGGCTGACGGGGAGCTCCTCCGACCAGATGCAGGACGCGATCGGCGCCTTCCGCCGCTCGGCGCTGGGGCGGCGGCTCGATCCGTTCTGGTCGGCGATCGGCGTGCACCGCGACGCCGAGTTCAACCGCGCGCACATCCCGGCGTTCCTCGCCGGCGAGGAACCGCGCAGGTACGTCTGCGTCTACCCGTACGTGCGCTCGCTGGAGTGGTACCTGCTGGATCCCGAGGAGCGCCGGGCGATGCTCGCCGAGCACGGGATCATGGGCCGCGACTACCCGGACGTGCGCGCGAACACCGTCAGCTCGTTCGCCCTGGGCGACTACGAGTGGCTGCTGGCCTTCGAGTGCGACGAGCTGGAGCGCATCGTCGACGTCATGCGCCACCTGCGCGGCGCGAAGGCTCGTGCGCACACGCGCGAGGAACTGCCGTTCCTGACGGGCATCCGCAAGCCGCTGGCGCAGATCGCCGCGGCGCTGGGGTAGGGCGCGGCGCCTGAACGAGCGAACCCCGCACGCTGGCGGGGTTCAAACGCAATGCGCCGAAGAGGACTCGAACCTCCACGGGGTTATCCCCCACCAGGCCCTCAACCTGGCGCGTCTACCAATTCCGCCATCGGCGCGAGAGCGGCCGCGCACGCGTGCGCGGGACGGCGAGAATAGCAGCGGGGGTGGGGGCTGCGGCCTGCGCGGTGGGCGTCCGCGCCCGCCGCTTGCGTTCCGTCCACGGTCCGCGTTACCTTATCGAACACGTGTTCGCATCCGAGCCCTTGGGAGGGGCCATGGACCTCACGAAGCGCCAGCAGGAGATCTTCGATTTCATCAAGCGGTACTCGTCACAGCACGGGTATCCGCCGACGGTCCGCGACATCGGCAAGGCGGTCGGGCTGACGTCGTCCTCGACGGTGCACGCGCACCTCGCGAACCTCGAGAAGCTCGGCATGCTGCGGCGCGACCCGTCCAAGCCGCGGGCGATCGAGATGCTCGACCGCGCCGCGCGCGATGTCGGGTCGGCGGTCCAGGGCGCGATCGGCAAGGTCGTGTCCCCGGGGCTGCCGCTCGTCGGCAGCGTCGCGGCCGGTCAGCCGATCCTCGCGGAGGAGAACATCGAGGAGTACGTCCAGGTGCCCCAGGCGGCGGGCGGGGAGGACGGCGAGTACGTCCTGCGCGTCCGCGGCGACTCCATGATCGACGCCGGGATCCTGGAGGGCGACTTCGTGGTCGTCCGCCCGCAGGACACGGCGACGGACGGCGAGATCGTCGTCGCGCTGGTCGGCGAGGAGGCGACGGTCAAGCGGTTCTTCCGCGAGTCCGACCACATCCGCCTGCAGCCGGAGAACGCGACGATGGAGCCGATCCGGACCACGGACGTGCAGGTGATGGGACGCGTCGTCGGCCTGTTCCGGAGCGTCTGACATGGCGACGCTCGCGACGACCCGTCCCCGCCTCGGTCTTGACGTCGGGCCCCGCATCCGCCGGCGCGCGCTCCTCGGAGCTCGCGCGGCGGCCCGGGTGCCCGCTGGGAGTCGCAGGTTCACGCTCGACGAGCTGCTCGTCGGCGCGTGGGAGGACCTGCGCTCCGGCCATGTGGTCGCGTGCCCGGTCTGCTCCGGGGCGATGACGCCCCTGAGCGGGCACGGGCCACGGCCCGTGGGTGGGCGCTGCGGCGGCTGTGGCAGCGAGATGTCATGAGTGCTACCATGACATCATGGTCCAGGTGACACTCCGGCTCGACGAGGCGCTGGCACGCGACCTGAAGCGCGCTGCCGCCGACCGCGGCGTCAGCGTCAACGCGCTCGCGAGCGAGGCGCTGTCAGCACTCGTGGACCCCGACCTCGAGGGCTCTGAGATCGAACGTATCCGTGCGAGGCTGGCCGCGGCGGGCCTGCTGGCGGCTCCGTCGTCCGGCCTGCATCTGGCGCTTCCCGATGAGGGCGCGATCGCCGATGCCCGGCTTGCTGCGACACCTGGGGCGCTCCTGTCCGATCTCGTGTCGCGCGGCCGCGACTGATGCCGGCGTTCGCCGACGCGTCGGCGCTCGTGAAGCGGTACGTCGAAGAGGCCGGTCACGAGGTCGTCGCCCCCGGGCAGGCGTTGATCGTGACCGCGTTGTCGCGCGTTGAGGTCACATCGGCGATCAGGCAGAAGGAACGACTTGGAGAGCTGCCGCCGGGCTCGGCGTCGCTGCTGTGCTCGGCCGTCGATGGGGACTTCGATCAGCGACGCCCTGGTGGTGCTGTGCCACTGGACGTGACGTCGGACGTGCTGCGGGACGCTGCGGCGCTCACCGGTCGCCACGGCTTGAGAGCAGGTGACGCGATCCAGCTCGCCTCGGCGCTGCGGGCACGGGAGGCGGTGCCGGCGTGCGACGCAATCGTCTGTTTCGACGCACGCCTGCGTCGCGCGGCGGCTGACGAGGGCTTTCGCCTGGTTCCGCCGGACCCGACTTGACGCGCGTGTTCGGCGCGCTACCGTCACAGGCGTACGCCAGACAGTCGCGGCGGGAGAGAAACCCCGTCGAGGAAAGTCCGGACATCGCAGGGCGCGGTGGTCGGGAGACCGACCCGGGGAAACCCGCGGGAAAGTGCCACAGAAAGACACCGCCGATGGCGTGGGTGGGCTGGACGTCCGTCCATCCGCGCACAGGTAAGGGTGAAAAGGTGCGGTAAGAGCGCACCGGCGTCGTGGTGACACGGCGGCCAGGTAAACCCCACCGGATGCAAGGCCAAGCAGGACCGTTCGCAGGCTGCCCGCCAAGGTCCAGGTAGGCCGCAAAGATGGATGACTGTCCACGACAGAATCCGGCTTACCGGCGTGCTACGGAAAAGCCCCGCTCCGGCGGGGCTTTTCTATGGGCCGGTTCGCAGGAGAATCGTCCGGATCGGCCGCGGGGGCCAGCGGCGATCTCCATGGAATCGCTCGGCGCCGGGCTCCCGGGAAGCTCCCCGGATCGATCCAATGCCGCGACGGGCACGCTATCAGCGGGTGCGGGCGGCGACCTGCCGAACGCATTCCAGGGGGTCTACGCGGCGCGCTGGACGCTCAGCGCGCCGAGTGTCTGCGCGGCGCCGTGCAGCTCGGCGCCCGCGACGTGGGCGTAGCGACTGACCGTCGAGAGGTCGGCATGCCCGAGGTACTGCGCGACGAGCTGTACGTCGCCGGTCGCCTGGCGCAGCCACGTCGCGGCGGTGTGGCGCAGCGTGTGCGCGGTGACCGTCTTCTCCAGGCCGGCGCGCGTGGCGGCGCGGCGGATGATCAGCGCGAGCATCGGCGCCTGCAGGCGCCCGCCATGCAGGCCGCAGAAGACCGGCGCATCCGCGGCGGGCGCCGTCGCGGCGCGCAGCTCGGTGAGCGCGGCGGCAAGCTCGCGGGCGAGCGGCTGACGGCGCGGCTTGCCGCCTTTGCCGCGGCGCACGAGCACCGAGGGGAAAGGACCCTGGAGGTCCAGGTCGCCCCAGTCGATTGCGACGAGCTCCGCGCGCCGCAGGCCCGTGGTGACGAGTGCGAGCAGCACCAGGCGGTCGCGCTCGATCGTCCCGACACGCGGTCGGACCGGCTGGCCGACCGCGGCGAGCAGTCGCGCGAACTCCTGCTGGGTGAGCCAGTCGGCCTCCTCGCGCGGGCGAGCCGGCGCGTCGAGCTCGGCGAACGGGTCGGGCAACCCTTCGCGCTGGGCGACCCAGCGCATGAAGCGCCGCAGCAGCAGGAAGCGGCGGTGATAGGTCGCCGGCGCCGGCGCGCAGCTGGCGCGGTAGTCCTCCAGGTGCGCGACGATCGTGCGCTCCTGAAACAGCGCCTCGCCGCAGCCCGTGCGCTCGGCGTATGCGAGCAGTCCGTCGATCGCGACCGTGTAGCCGCGCAGCGCGCTGTCGCTGCGCCCCGCGCTGCGCAGCCGGGCAAGCCAGTCCTCGCGGGCGGCGCGGACAAGGTCCGGCGGCTCGCGGCGCGCCGCCGTTCCCCCGAGACTCAGACCTGCGAGCGCATCCGCCAGCAGGACGAACGCCGGCCGCTCGTCGCGAGCGCTGCGCGCGTCGCTGAGTGCCGACTCGAGCGCCGCGAGCGCCGCGCGGTCACACGTTGCGGCGTTCATCGCCGCGCCTCGCGCGGGAAGAACTGGAACACGATGCCCTCGCGCTCACCGTCGCGGACCGCACGCGTGCGGACCCGCATGCGCTGTCCGACGGCGTAGTAGTGCAGCCGGCTCTGCATGTGCTTGACCGGGCCCTCGTAGTCCGTGCCGCGCCAGACCCGCCAGATCGAGCCGTCGCACCACTGCGCGATCGGATAGGGCGATGTTCGCCGCGGGCGCTCGAACGCGTCGAAGTCGAAGTGCTCGATCCGCTCGCTCATGACCACCCGCTCGGACGCGCGCCGCCGAATGTTGCCCGAGCCGCGCGACTTGCCCGGGTCCTGGCTTCGAGCCAGGCTCATGCAGCCGCCCGGCAGCCCTCAGGCAACCGTCAGGCAACCCTCCGAGGCGCGTCTCGATAAACCACCTGCAAACGAGCGCTATTCACGCGAGGTGTCCTGGCGGACACCTCGCGCATACGCTCGGTCTCGCACGGGCACCACCGGCCGGCCCGCCTCTGGCGTGCCTCTCGCTGCGCTCGCCGTGCCGCCCGGCGAGATGGTCCCGCGGGACCCCGGCCGGCCCCTTGCGGGGCCGGCCTCACGCAGCTTCGCGGGCGCCCAACGGCTCGCGCCGTCCCAGCGGCCCAGGGGCCCCCAATCAGTCCCACGGAACCAACAAACAGACGCACGGGGTCTGCTGCCGTGGCCGTGGATGCCGGCCTGGCGATCCCAGACGAGTTCCTTCGGCAGCGCCCCGAGCGGCTCGATGCAGCCGGCGATGCCGGCGTGCAGGTCCTAGGTCTCTTTCGAGAACACGAGCACGCCTGCGCCGGCGCGCGAGTAGCCAAGACACGCGACGGCAACCCATCCTTGGCGGGTCTGGCCGTGACCGACCGGGACCTCGTCGCGGGGCTGCCAGACGCCGAACTGGCAGATCTCCCCGGGCCGGTAGATCGTCCGCTGAAACGTCCTGGGCGGCGGCGCGAACAGCGGCCGCACATCGCGCGAGGAGTCGTCGACGACCGTCTTGCCGGCGGTTGCAGCCGAGCGGCTACAGCAGTTCCTGGACCCGAACTCCGGGCAGCTTCGGATTGTCTCTGAGCAGTCGATGGATCTCGTCCTTGAACGGCTCGATCACCCCCGCCTTTGGCGGCCGCCGGTAGCTCGGCGGCCGCTCGCTCCTCAACGCCCGACGGATCGTGTTCCGCGAAAGCCCGGTCGCTCTCGACAACTCCTGGATCGACTTGCCGCCGACGAAGTGCTCCCGCCGCAGCTCAGCCCACTGCTCCACATCAACCACCCTCTCGCCGCCTCCGTCGCTCACACGACGAAGCTCAGCACCACCCCGGACGACTCCGCCAGCCACCCGCGGGGGTCAGATTTCGTCCGGCGGAGGGGGGTCAGTTTTCACGCGGCGCCGACCCCCGATGGCAAGAGTCGGGCGCCTTCATGCGTCAGCGGCTCTCCCAAGGCCGCACGTCCAGGTGCAATCACGAGCGGAGGCTCAATCGAGCATCGGGACTATCGAGATGCGCCGCCATGAACGAACCGATCGCCGCGCCGACACCGAATGTCCCAAGCCTCGGGGCCGACGAGTCTGATCGCGCAGCGGTAGCCGTACGTGCTCGGGATTCTCGACGCGCCCAAATCGCGCTTGTCGTAGTCAGCCCATTGCGCCACGCGCCGGATCACCGTGGCTCCGTAGTGGCAGGTCGTCACGCGAACCGACCCCACAACAAATCCCGCCCGATCCGTGTATGGATTGACACGCCGAGCGGCATCGCACTGGATCGTCTTCGCGCGGGCGATGCGCCGATCCTGAGCGCGTGCGGGCGGGAGCAACATGCCAAACGCGCACAGCGCCGCGACGGCAATCCAGCCGGATCCTTGCCGGGAAGCGACTGCGCGGCGCACTAGACGAGCGATGCCATTGGCGCCCAGCCCCGCGTGCCAGCTGGACACCACTTCCCCGTCACGACCTCACAGCAGCCGTACCATTCAGGAAAGCTTGCGTGCCTCCGGACGCAGAACACGTTCACGGTGTCACCGGAAACCAGGTACCAGATCGCCGTGCCATGACAACTCAAGCGCATATACGCGTCTGTTGACGCAACCGTTCGGGCGCCGCTGCCGCTCCCGGCTACCTCGTTGCCTGAGCCATCGCAGGGAGACTGTCCTGCGCAACCTGAGGCGTTTGCGCAGGCCGTGTCTTGGCCAGCCGGTCCGCATGCAACGATGCTCGAGTCGGTTGCAATGTCCGCCGCAGGCACCCAGCCCTGGCTGCCGAACCCGGCACCGCTTCCTGCCTTGTAGCACCAGATGAACCCGTTGTAAGACGGCCTGGCTGTCCATGTCGGGGGCACCGTGCACGTTAGTCGGTTGTTACTTTGACGCCCGAGCGCTTGAGCGTTCGGAAGGGCGATCACGAGGGGCGACGACGTGCTCGCGCCCTTGTACATGTTCGAGGCCTTGTTCGTCCGGTATCCGCTATAGCAGACGTCGGCCTCATCGTTGCTGTGACATTGCGTCACGCCGCAGAAATAGGTCACTAGCTAATCACCTCTTGTCTGTGTATGGTCGATGGCCGACGGCTCGAACGGCTCGCAACCCAATCGCTCCAGGGCGGCATAGACCGCCTCAGCCGACGATTGCAGGTGCGGCTCGGCGTCTACGCGTCGCCTTATCGCGTTCAAGTGAGAGCTGCGCTCGCTTAGTGGGAGCGTGAACAACATGCACGCAACAAACGCGGCCTGGAGGTCTGCTGAGGTGTCTGGACACGGGAGTCGTGCCGCAAGTGCCTGCACTGCGTCGATCGATGAGCCCCGAAAGAACGCGCAATCATCAGGGGCGCCCGTCACGGGACCTCCCGACGTCCTGTACAAACTCGCGGCAAGCGGGATGAACTCGGTGAGATACAACAACCCAGGGAGCGACCCGCTGACGACTATCCGTCCCAGAAAGACTGACTGGAGCCACCGAAGCCGGGCCGAAAGGAGATCAAGAAGTGCGTCGGACGAGAGTCGGATGCGGACCGAGGTAGCGGTCTGCGGTAGCAGGGAACCACCGGCACGCCCTCTCGTGACAGTCGTGGGCATCACGATCACTTCGTCAGGTACGTCATCACGGTCGCCGATCAACCACTGGACCGGGCCTCCAACGCGTGTAATCGCGGCGCGGCCCGGTTCGAGGGAGACGGCGACGGCGAGCGCATCGACGAAGTTCTCGATCGACGAATCGCCCTGCGGCAGCCGCCTGGATGTCTCTAACGTCGTCAACTTGCAGTGACCTCTTGGGCTGCCCGTTCGTGGATAGCGGCTAGGAACGCCTGCGCGTCGGCGGGCTGGTGGCGTTGCGCGATCATTCCGCGTGCGTCGAAGAGTGCGAGGGTCGGCACAACCGTGACCTCGAACCGAGCCGCGATCCCGCCGTCGATATCGCCGATGACGGGCCCAGCCATTGAATGCTTGATCGCGAACAGTTCGATATCGAAGTAGTCGCCGCCGTTTACTACGGTGACAAGGCTGACGCCGCGTGCCGCGGCGAGGCCGGCGAGGTCCGCCGAGGCAAGGTCGACGCAGCGGCTGCATTCGGTCGAGATGAAGAGGATCGCCGTGCGTCGCCCTCCGCCGATCGATGCGCTGAGGGACTCACTCGACACGACCTCGTCCGACATGAGGTCGCGGTGGATGCCGAAAACTCCGATGCCGCGGACGGCCAGGGTGGCCGCGGCTGGGTCAACTAGCTGCTCGACGGCGTCGGTGAGGCGCTGTACAACGCGCACGAGAACGATCAACGCCACCCCACAGGTGAAAACCAGAACCGCAATAGCCACATCTAGCGAGGTTGCCGGGGTCATCGCGCACCCCACCACCCTGGCCGAGCGAGCACTCCCGCGAGCTCGTCAAGCAACACGACTGCCAAGAACAGGCAACCTGCGCCCGCCACGGCAGCCCCCGTCAAGCCGCTGATACCGCCGCCCGTCATCCCCACAACGGCGAAGCCGCCCAACACGCTGTTCCGAGCGACCGTGTAGTTCCCAAGCGATGCGCGCGAACCGGGCAACAGGCACCCGCATGTGAGTTCATGGGCACGACCCACGATGGCCGTCATTGAGTACGCGACGAGCGACGTGAGCACAAGCGTGAGACCCAGACGGGGGTACGAGAGGACTAGGCCCGCCAGAGCGACCTCCCAGCAGCCAATCAGCCGCGCTGCGTGTGCCGCTCGCGACTCACTCAATCCTGTCGCGGTTAGAACCTCGCCAACCGGTCCTGGCGCCAGCGCCGTAGAAATGCCCGCGGTGGCGAACGCTGCGGCAACGGCGAGCGCAAACACGGATCGTCGCCTACGGGATCTCGGCGAGTCGCGGAACCGGCTGTGACGAGTCGGTCGGCAAAGCGCCGGTCACAAGCGCAGCCGTGTCGACGAGCGAGTCAGATACGACCGCGGCGATCGCCATACCCATAGCCGTCGTCAATGATGCTCCGGGATCCGAAGATCGGGAGGCCGCAGCGCCGGCGAGAGCTTCGTTCAGGCGCCTGAGTCCCGCGGACGGCTCGAGGCCATCGAGCCGCAGACTTCCGCGCGTCGCGTCGAGCGTCCGTCCAGCTGCCAACGCTCGGTCGCGGGACTCCTTCGACACAACAGCGAAGGAGCCACGCAGGCGCGTTGCGAGGTCTGAAGCGGACCCGTCAGCGAGCGGGAGGCCGGCAGCAGAAAACAGGCTGAAATAGGTAGCACAGTTGTCCGCGAGGACGTCCGGGACGGCGGCCGAACTGGCTTCTACCAATCCGGGCGCGGCTATGGCCGCCACACCGCCCGCCGCTGTGACAATGAATTGCCTGCGTGAGAGCATCGACCGCCTCCATCGTCGTCGTCTCGGCTCGCGCTCGGGCACTGTACGTGCCCGTCGCGAACAACCGTTCCTGTAAGACTGCTTCTACCAGTGGCAGAGAACGGTGTCAAGGATGAAGCGCCCGTCGGCGTCAGAACGGAGCGGCAGGTGGCGATTCTGCACAGGTAGACACGTGCACGGGTGAAGTTCTCTCCATGCCAACCGGCTGGCTCGTGAGCTACAACGGCGGGAGTCCCGACATCCAGCGATCGATGTCAGCGCCCGGCGACTCGCAGTTCGTTGACCGTGTCTTCCTGACCAAGCGTCGTCAGCCCCGCCTGGTTCGCTGCGCCGTGCTGTTCGTCGATCTTCTCGGCGTGCGTTTGCAGCGCGACGACTTGGTGTTCTACACAAAGGCCAGCGAGTCGCCGCAGGCCGCGCTCCTCGTGTGCGACGGTGACGGCTGGACGTTCGTCAACTACCTGGGGCTGCTCTTCGACGAGCCCGACGAACCGCGACCAGCTCTTGAGATGCACCGTGATGGTGTCGTCGAGAGGCTGCGGCAGCACCGGGCGTCCCGGCGTCTCTGGGAGGAGTATCGATGGAGTGCCGAGTGTCACAACGACGTCGTGCGAGCGCGACTCCCAGGAGAGCCGTCCCTGCTCGTGCCGGCGGCGGACATCACTTGGGATTTCGCGGCGTTCGCGTGAACCGACGCTTGGAATTGTCGTGTGGATCGACGGGGCGCCTGCGGGTTCGCGACTGCTTCACGCGCCAGGCTCCGTCGGCCAGCGCAGCCGCTTGATCGCACCGCGCAGCTCATGTCCGGTGACGTGCGTGTAGCGCTGCGTCGAGTCCAGGTGCTTGTGCCCGAGGAGGTCCTGGATCTGGCGCAGGTTCGCACCCGCTCGCAGCAGCTCGGACGCGAAGACGTGGCGCAGCGTGTGCGGGGTCACGCGTTTGCGGACGTCGACGCCTGCGGCGGCGGTGTAGCGGCGAAAGCTCTGCGCGAGGACGGTGTGCGAGAGGCGCTTGCCTTGCACGCCTACGAACAGCGCGCGGTCGGTGAGCGGCAGGCGGGTGCGCAGGTAGTCCATGAACAGCGGCTCCAGCGCGGGATGGATCGGCACGACGCGGGCGTGGCCGCCCTTGGCGATCCGCACGCGCAGCAGCCGGCGCTCGAGGTCGACGTCGTCCCAGTCCAGCCCGAGCAACTCTGAGCGCCGCAGCCCGGCGTAGGTGAACAGCGCGAGGATCAGCCGGTCGCGCTCGCGGCGTCCGTGTTGCTCGCGCTCCCAGGCGTCCTCGTGAAGCGGTGCGTTCAGCAGCCGCACGAGCTCGCGACGGTCGAGCACGTCGGGGATCGCCGAGCGCTTCTTCGGCGTGCGCAGGACCGCGGCAGGGTCGCGCTCCAGGTACTCGCTCTCCACGCAGAACCGGAAGAAGCCCTTCAGCGCCGCGACCGTCCGCGCCTGACTCGACGGCGCCGGGCGGCGCGTCACCTCGTCGGCCAGGAAGCGCCGCAGGTCGGGGACCCGGACCGCATCAAGGTCGCTGATCCCTTCGGCCGTGAGGAACGCGAGGCAGGCGCCGACATCGCGCTCGTAGGCGCGGCAGGTCGCGGTCGCCAGGCGCCGCTCGACCCGGCAGAAGTCGATGAATTCGGCAAGCTGTTGCTGCATCAGACACCCCTCTCGGCATGCCGCGGCGCCCGCTTGCTCAATCCTCTCTGACTCTCCGGCTTACCGGCGTGCTACGGAAAAGCCCCGCTCCGGCGGGGCTTTTCTATGGGCATGGCGCGCTTCGCGGGCGGCGGATCGACGGCGCCGGCGGGCCCCGCTCCGAGCACGGCCGCGGCGAGCAGACCGGCCGATCGCACCCACCAGGACGGCAGCGTGCGTCCCTCAGGCTCGGGTGCCGGTCGCGGGGGTTCGCGACACGCTCATCGCCGGCGGCGAGGTGAGCGTCTGCAGCACCACGCAGTACCGCTCGGTCAGGCGCAGCAGCGTGTCGAGCTGCTCATCGTCCGCGTCGGTGTCGAGGTCGAAGCGCAGGCGGATCGCTGTGAACCCGACCGGGGCGTCGCGGTCGACGGCCAGCGTTCCGCGGAAGTCGAGGTCGCCGTCGGCGGTCACCGTCCCTCCGGCGACCGGGATCTCCAGCGAGGTCGCGACCGACCGCAGGGTCACGCCCGCGCACGCCGCGAGCGCCTCGAGCAGCATGTCGCCGGAGCACAGCTGGGTGCCATCACCGCCGGTCGCCGGGTGGAGTCCCGCTTCGGCGATCGCGCGCCCGGTGTTCAGCGAGCACGAGATGCCGGCACCGAGTTCGCCGCTCGCCGAGAGCGTGATCAGCGCAGCTTCCGGCGCCTCGCGATAGCGCTCCTTCAAGGGTTGCTGACGTTCCTGCAGCGCTGCCCGGTCCACGGCCTGCTCCTGTGCTCGGTGGTCCTGTTGTCGGCGCGAGCCTACGCGCCGCGGTGTGGCACGTCGAGCGTCAGCAGTGGACCCTGGTCGTTCGGCGGGCCGAGATGAAGCCACACGCCTGGTAGAACGATTCGGCGCCCGGGTTGTCGGCCAGCACCCAGACGAGCGGCACGCCGGCCTGCGCGGGCCGCGCGCTGCTCGGATTCACGGGGCGGACGGACCTCGTCGCGCCGGGTGGGCGCACCTCGGAGCGCTTTCGCCGGCTGGATCGCACGCGCTACAGCCCGCTCTGCGCGCTGATCGCCGCCGGCACGCTGCTTGCCCGCTGAACCCGCGCGTACTGTTCGCGCCCGTGCCGGGGAAGCTTCAGCACCGGGGACTGCGTGTACTGCGGGCGTTCGTGCGCCGCTCCGGTGACCGCCGGCTGGAGCGCACGCTCGGGTCGCCACGCGGACTGGCCCGCGTCTTTGCCGGCGCCGCGGCGCGGTTCGACCCTGCCGGTGCCGACGGGTTCTCCGGTGAGCTGCAGTTCGACCTGCGCCGCTCTTCGGGCACGATGAGCCACTGGGTCATCGCCGTCGCCCATGACCGCGCGACGGCGCGCCCGGGGACGACCGAGGGCCCCGCCCTGACTGCGCAGCTGTCGGTCGCGGACGCGATCCGCATCCTCGCCGGGGAGCTCGATGCCGGCGCCGCGATGCTCGACGGGCGGCTCGACCTGCTGGGGGATTTCGGCGTGGCGATGGGCCTGGGCCGGATGTTCGGCGCCGGCGCGGCCTGAACATCGCTCGGAGCGGATCCTGGCGCGCACGCGCCCTTGCACGACGACCCCCGCGTATGCGAACGTGCGTTCGTATGGTCATCTGCGTCCTCCTGCACCGTTTCGAGCTGGTCATCGCCGCCGGAGGACGCGCCGCGCTGGCCCAGGGACCGATGGCGCTGGCGCCCGAACCGGGGCGCGAACAGCTCGTCGGGGAGGTCTCCCAGGCGGCCGAGGCACTCGGCATCCACGCGGGCATGCGGCTCGGAGAGGCGCTCTCGCGCGCCCCGCGCCTCGCGCTCGTCCCGCCCGATCCGGTCGGCGTGGCCGACTCCTGGGAGCGCGTGCTGGCGCGGCTGGAGACGGTGGGCGCGCTGATCGAGGGCGAGCGGCCCGGGCTGGCGTGCTTCGAGGCCCAGGGCCTGCACCGGCTCCACGGCGGGTCGCTCGACGGGGTCGTGGCGGCGGTCCGCTCGGCGCTGCGACTGCCCGCGCGGATCGGCGCCGGGCCGTCGCGCTTCTGCGCGATCGCGGCCGCGACCGGGGCGCGCACCCGCCACGCCCGCGTGATCGACGGGGCCGAGGGCCTGGCGGGCGAGCCGGTCGCGCTGCTGCGCCGCCGCGACGAGGTCGGCCACCTGCCGGCGGCCCTGGAGCGGCTGGGCATCCTGACGCTCGGCGAGCTGGCGGCGCTGCCGCGGGGTGCCGTCGCGGACCGCTTCGGGCGCACAGGCCTGATCGCCCACGAGCTCGCCTGCGGCCGCGACACGCCGCTGCGCCCGCGCCCGCCGAGCGAGCGCCTGCAGGAGACGCTGGAGCTCGAGGAATCGGCGTCGGGGCAGCAGCTCGAGCGCGCGCTCGGCCTGCTCGTCGATCGCCTGCTGGCACGATCCGCGCGCCGTGGGCGCACGCTGCGCGTCTGCGTCCTGTCGGCGAAGCTCGTCGAGGGCGGCACGTGGCGCGAGCGCGTCGTCTTCCGCGAGCCGCTCGCCGATCCGGTGCGGATGCGGCTCGTGCTGGCCGGCCGGCTCGCCCTGCTGCCCGCGCCCGCCGAGGCGCTGCGGCTGACGGCCGAGCGCTTCGGCCCGCCGTCGGCCGGTGATCGCGCACTGTTCGACGACAAGGCCGCGCGGCGCCGCGAGCGGCTGCGCAGCGCCGTCAGCCAGGCGCGCGCCGTCGCCGGTCCCGAGGCGGCGCTGCGCGTGCTGGAGGTCGATCCCGACTCGCGCGTGCCCGAGCGCCGGGCCGTGCTGACGCCGTTCGAGCCGTGACGCCGGCGGGCGCCCGCCGTCTCGTCGTGCCGCAGCCGGCGCGGGTGCTGTCCGGCCCAGGCGGGCGGCCGGTCGAGGTCGACGGGCACGAGATCGTCGCGGTCCGCGAGTCATGGCTGATCGAGGACCGCTGGTGGACCGGGCAGCCGCTGCGCCGGCGCTACTGGGAGGTCGTGACGATCGACGGGCGCGACCTGATCGTCTTCCGCGACCTCGTCGGCGGCCACTGGCGGCGCCAGCGCTGACGCAGTGCCGGCACGTCCGCGTCACGCTCCGGGCGTTGCCGCGTCACCCGCCGCCCGCCAGCGTGGGCGGCCATGCGCGGAGCATCCGGACAGTCCTCGCTGGAGTACCTCGCGGTCGTGCTGCTCGCCGCGGCGGCGCTCGCCGCCGGCGGGGCGCTGGCGGCCTCGCCGGACATCGCCCATGCCGTCGTCGCCCAGCTGGCGCGCGGGCTCTGCGTCGTCCGCGGGGGCGACTGCGAGCGTGATCGTGCACCCTGCGTGACGGCCACGCGCACGCGGACGACCGACAAGCGGGTGCGCGTCGCCTTCGTGACGCTCGGCGGCGGCCGCACGCTGATCCGCGAGCGCCGCTCGGACGGCACGGAGTTGGTCACGGACGTCGAGCGTCTCGCCGGCGGGGCCGAGGCCGGCGTCGGCGCCGAGGCCGGGATCGGCGGGCACGGGCTGGCGGCGATCGTCACCGGGACCGTCGAGGGGCGCCTGGGACACGGCCGGGCATGGCTGCTGCCCAGCTCGGCCGCGGCGGATCGGCTGATCGCGCGGCTCGAAGCGCTCACGCCGGCAGCCCGAGCGCGCCTGCATGCACCGGCTCGCGGTCCGGCGCCCGCGCCACCGCCGGACGTCGTCTACACCGAGCACGGCCTGGGCAGCGCCGCCGAGGCGGCGCTCGGCGTGCTCGGGGTGCGCTACGCGACCGAGGACCTGATGGGCGTGCGCCGCGACGCCCGAACCGGGGAGCGGACGTTCGGCGTGCGGCGCCACAACACCGCGACGGCGACGCTGAGCCTGTTCGCCGGTCAGGGCGGCCAGGCATCGCTGCAGGTCGCGCAGGACTACAGCGTCACCGTCGACGGCTCGGGCCGGCCGGTCGACCTGGCGATCGTCGAACAGCGGCGGCTGGCGGCCGGGATCAAGCCGCCGGGCCGGGCCGGGTCGCTGCTCGCGGCGGCCGGCGGGCCCGTCGTGCCGGCCGGGCACGGGACGCTCGTGCAGGCCGAGCGCCACCTGGACCTGACCGATCCGGAGAACCTCGCGGTCGCCGCCGCATTCCTGCGCGCCGTCCAGCGCCCGCACCTGCGGGTCGGCGAGGCGGTCGTCATCTCGCGCGCGCTCGACCTCCGGCTCGGCGCCGCCGGCAGCGAGCAGGCACGCCTCTACACCCTCGACATCGCTGAGCGCGGCGTTCACGGGCGCGTCGCACTGGGCGTCCAGCTCGGCGGCGCGGCGACGTCGTCGGTCGAGACGCTGCGGCTCGTCCGGGCGAGCGCCCGCGCGCCGCTGGGGTCGTGGGCGCCGCGCGAGGACTGCGTGGCGCCGGCACGCGCCTGAGGGCCCGGCGCCGGCGGCAGGAGAGGGCCGGCTGGGAGGCCGGTCCCGCCGCGCGAGGCGGCGTTCCGATGACAGAACGTCTCGCTCTGTAGTTCCCCGGGGCCGGGGCGGGGCGGCCCGAGGCGGACGTCGGCGCGGCGCGGACGTCGGCGCGGCGCGGACGTCGGCGACGCGACTGCGCGCACCTACGGTTGCCCTGGCGACCACAAGTGCGCGCGGTGGGGCGCTACGGGGCAGCATCCGACGCTCTGCGAGACGAACGGTCGTCGAAGCGGCGCGCCCGGCTCGGAGATCGCGAGCGCCAAGCCCGCCACTCTCCCAGCCGGCCAGGACCAGGGCGCCGAGGTCACCGCGAGACCGCCGCCGCCGGCAGGGGTGGCCCGTTTTCACCGCGCATATGAGCGTCAAAACGGGCCACGGCCCTGCGTCGGGGGCGGGAATGTGACGGGATGGGCGCGGTCTGTGGCGACTTGACGCCTATGCGAACATACGTTCGTGTCGGCGTATGTCGAGCTCCACTGCCATTCGGCCTTCTCGTTCCTCGACGGCGCGTCGCTGCCCGAGGAACTGGTCGAGGCGGCCCTGGAGCGCGGGCACACGGCGCTGGCGCTGACCGACCACGACACCGTCTCCGGCTCGATGGAGTTCGCCCAGGCGGCCCGCGCGCGCGGCCTGCGGGCGATCCACGGGGCGGAGGTGACCCTGGACGACGGGCGCCACCTGACGCTGCTGGTCCGCGACGCGCGCGGCTGGAGCAACCTCTGCCGGCTGCTCACCCACGCCTGGTCGGCCACGCGCGAGGGGAACGCCCGGCGCTCGCTCGGCGACCCGTCGGTGACGCTCGCGGACGTCGCCGGCCACGCCGAGGGCCTGGTCTGCCTCAGCGGCTGCGCGCGCCACGGTGTGCACGACGAGACCGACCTGCGGCGGCTGCGCGCGGCCTTCGGTCCCGAGCACCTGCGGATCGAGCTGCAGCGGCCGTTCGCACGCCACGACCGGGCCCTGAACCGCAGCCTCGCCGCGCTCGCCGCGCGGCTCGCCCTGCGCTGCGTGGCGACCGGCGACGTGCACGCGCACACGCTCGCGCGCGCGAGGCTGCAGGACGCCTTCGTCGCGATCCGCGAGCACAGCACGCTCGACGCGAGCGAGCCGCTGCGGCGCGGCAACCATGCGCACGTCCTGGCGACGCCCGAGGCGATGGCCGCGCGGTTCGAGGACCATCCCGACGCCGTCGCCGAGACCGAGCGCCTGGCGCTGACGCTGACCTTCGACCTCACGCAGGACCTCGGCTACCGCTACCCGGGGTCCGAGGACACCGGCGCCGCGCGCGAGCTGGCGCAGGTCTGCCAGGCGCGACTGCACGAGCGCTACCCGCGCGGCCACGCGCTGCGGACCGAGGCCGCGGCGCGCCTGGAGGAGGAACTCCAGCTGATCGACGGCCTGGGCCTGTCGGGCTTCTTCCTCCTGCACCGCGACCTGCTGGAACTCGCCCGCGACGTCGCCCTGGAGGTCCGCGGCAGCGAGACCGCCCGCGCGCTGCTGCCGCCCGGGCGCGGGCGGGGCTCCTCGGTCTCCTCGATCGTCTGCTACCTCACCGGCCTCTCGCACGTCGACCCCGTCGCGAACAAGCTGTTCCTCGGGCGCTTCCTCAACGACGAGATCACGGCGCTGCCGGACATCGACATCGACTTCCCGCGCGACGTGCGGGCGACGCTGATCCCGCGGATCCACGAGCGCTACGGCCACGACCGCTCGGCGCTCGTCGCCGCGTTCCCGACCTTCCGCGCGCGCGGCGCGATCCGTGAGATCGGCAAGGCGCTCGGCCTGCCGCCCAGCGAGATCGAGCGCGTCGCCCGCGCATCGGAGGGCTGGTCGTCGCGCAACGTGGACCGCGACATCACCCTGGCGCTGGGCGCCGAGCGGCTCGCCTCGCGCTGGCAGGTGCTCGCCGACCTCGCCGAGGAGGCTCACGGGCTGCCGCGCCACCTGTCCCAGCACTCGGGCGGGATGGTCATCGCGACCCGCCCGCTGCTGGACTGCTGCCCGGTCGTCCCCGCGGCCATGGAGGGCCGCCAGATGGTCATGTGGGACAAGGACTCCTGCGCCGACGCGGGCTTCCTGAAGATCGACCTGCTGGGCCTGGGGATGCTGTCCGCGGTCGAGCGCTGCGTCGAGCAGATCGCCGCCCGCCGGGGCGAGCGGATCGACCTCTCGCGGATCCCGTACGACGACGCCCCGACCTACGACGCGATCCAGAACGCCGAGACGACCGGGGTCTTCCAGATCGAGAGCCGCGCACAGATGGCCTCGCTGCTGCGCACGCGCCCGGAGAACCTCGACGACCTGACGATCCAGGTCGCGATCGTGCGCCCCGGGCCGATCCAGGGCGGCGCGGTGAACCCCTACATCGAGCGCCGCCAGCGCCTGCGCGTCGAGCCGGGCTACCAGGTGCCCTACGACCATCCCTCGCTCGAGCCGGTCCTGCGCGACACGCTCGGGACGATCATCTTCCAGGACCAGGTCATCGAGGTCGCGATGGCATTCGCGGGGTTCTCGGCCGGCGAGGCCGAGGGGCTGCGCCGGGCGATGAGCCGCAAGCGCTCGGCCGCCGCGATCGAGGCCCACCACCGGCGCTTCGTCGAAGGTGCGATGGCCCGCTGGCCGGATGTCGGCGAGGCGCTGGCCGAGCGCGTCTTCACCATGATCTCCGGCTTCTCGGGCTTCGGCTTCCCCAAGGCGCACGGCGCCGCGTTCGGCCTGCTGGCCTACCAGTCGACGTGGCTGCGCGTGCACTACGGCCCGGAGTTCCTCTGCGCGCTGCTCGACGAGCAGCCGATGGGCTTCTATCCGCCCGACGCGCTCGTCCACGAGGCGCAGCGGCGCGGCATCGCGGTGCTCGCCCCGGAGGTCAACGCCAGCGAGGTCGGCTGCACGGTGATGAACACGTCCCACCCGCCCGCCGTACAGGTCGGCCTGGGCTACGTGCTCGGCGTGCGCGCCGACGAGATCGCCGCGCTCGTCGCCGCGCGCCACGAGGGCGGGGCGTTCACCTCGCTGGAGGACCTCGCCTCGCGCGCCGGCGCCGGCCGGGCGGCGCTCGAGCGCCTGGCCTGGTCGGGTGCCTGCGATGGGCTCGCCGGGGGCGACCGGCGCGTCGCGCTGTGGCAGCTCGGCGTCACGGCGCCCGGCGTGCGGGCGCGTGGCCGCGCGGGCGTGCAGCTCGCGCTCGCGCTCGATCTGTCCGCACCGCCCAAGCTCCAGCCGCTGTCGGCGTGGGACGAGATGGTCGCCGACTACGCGACGACCGGGCTGACGGCCTCGACGCACCCGATCGGCCTGCTGCGCCCGCGCCTGCGTGCGGGCGGGGCCGTCGACATCGGCGCGCTCGTGCGTCTTGGGCACGGCACGGACGTGCGCGTCGGCGGCCTCGTCGTCGCGCGTCAGCGGCCGGGCACCGCGAAGGGGATCACGTTCCTGCTGCTCGAGGACGAGCACGGGACGGTCAACGTCATCGTCTCACCGCAGATCTACGAGCGCGAGCGGCTGACGGTCCGCACGGAGCCGCTCGTCGTCATCGACGGGCGCCTGGAGCGCCACGCGTCGGCGGGCGGGGCGATCAACATCGTCGCCCGCGGCGTGACCCGCCTGGAGGTCGGCGATCGCGTGGCGGCGCAGGTCAAGGACTTCTCGCTGCTCGATGCGATCGAGCTCGCGCGCCAGTCGGCAGTGCAGGAGCTCGTGAGCCCGCCCCCGGGCAGAGGCGAGGAGCTCGCCGCCACGGGCACCGACGACTTCCGCGCGGTGGCGCCGCCGGTCATGAATTTCGGGGCCGGGCGCAGCCGATGAGGGCCGTGCGCGCGGGAGTCGGAGCAACGGTGAGGCGTTCCGATGGGCACGTCGAGTAGATTGCCCGCCGCATGGCAGCACTCATCTTCGTCTCGATCTTCGTCGCTCTCGGCCTCGGCGTCGTCCTCGTGGCGATGCGCGGTGGCCCGCGAGGCGTGCGCGACACGCTCGAGCGCGGCCGGGGGGAGCGCATGCACGTCGCGGAGTTCGCAGTCGTTGTGGCGATCGTGCTGTTCGGGCTCGTCGTGCCGGCCATCGTCCTGCTGGGCGACCAGGCGGCCGCCGGACCCGGCGGGGAGAAGCTCAGCGCCAAGAACGTGGAGGGGCGCGAGCTCTTCTTCGAGCGCTGCGCGACGTGTCACACGCTCGAGGACGCGGGCGCCGTGGGTCTCGTCGGACCGAATCTGGACATCCTGGCGCCGGCTCCGGGCCTGACGGTGAACGCGATCGAGAAAGGGCGGGCGCGCGGCACCGGCCAGATGCCCGCTCAGCTGCTCGAAGGCGAAGAGGCGAAGGCCGTCGCCGACTACATCGCCGAAGTCGCCGGCCGCTAGGAGCCCTTCACGGTGCGTCAGCGCGCCGGCCGCTTCAGCCCACGCCCGCTCCCCCAGGCTCGCCCTTCGCCCACCGGCGTCACGCACACGGGCCTCAAAGCCCAGTGCCATCTACGCCAGGCCTGGTCCGGAAGGTGGCCGAGCCGGAAATCACCCGCAGGGCCGGATCGGCCACCTTCCGGGCCCGGCCGGGGCCCAACTAACCCGCGCGGTAAGGGCGAGGCCGAACCCGCAAACTGGGCGATTCCGTCCGCGGTCTCCATAACACTGCGCATATGCAGGGAAATCGAACGCTGCTACGATGCCGCCGTCAGCACGCCGAATCCGTTGGCTCGGGAGGGCCAGGGGAGCGGGGGAACCACTCGTTGGGGCGAATCGCCAGATGCTTGGCGTAGCGCGACTCTTTCAGCGCGAGCCCGTCAGCTCACCCCGTAGGCCTCCACGGAAAGAGGGGCAGGACAACATGGGACAGACACAGCAGGCCCCAGCCTGGTGGGCCGAGGTCGAACATCTCCGTGACGTCTACGAGCGCACCGACGAGGCGCGCCGCCGCGCCGACCTCGCCGACCAGCGCGGCCGGCCGGAGTCGCGCGAGACCGTCGAGCGCCGCCCGGTCGAGCGCGTCGAACGCCGTGCGTCCGGCGCGGGTCGCTCCGCGCCCGTCGCGCGTCGTGGCCCGCATCCCAAGGGCACCCCGATCCCCGCCCGCCGTACCGTCGAGATCCGTGGGCGCACCGTTCCGGCGCCCGAAGTCCCGCGCATCGAACTCGATCGCCGCCGCCCGCCGCGTCGGTCGGTCCAACGCGTCAACCCGCGCCCGGACCGGCTCGCGTTGTGGGCGCTGCTCATGGGGCTCCTGCTGATCCTGGCCGCCGTCGGGACCGCCGACGCCTCCATCCTCGCGCACTAGTAGTACATCCGCCGGGCGAAAAGCGCCAGCCGGGCGCGTCGCCGCGCCATCGTCCGCACGCTCGCGCCCGCTGAAGACACCGTTTGATCACCCGCGCGCGGTCGCGGCCTGCGCACGATCCACACATCGGCCTGAGCCGGTATTTAGCCGCGTGCGTACAACTGGTAAAGCCCGCACTTGTGCGGGTGGCCAGAGCGGCCTACACTTACGACAAGTAAGCGCAGCATCGGCAAGGACGCCGTTCCCAGCCATCTCCCCCAGAAGGCTCCCCCCATGAAGACATCGATGAGCAGGTTCCAGATCCACGACGACCTCACCGCGCCCGAGGGCTCGGTCCCGGTCCTGCGAGGCGCCCTTGCGACCGGTGGTCAGCTGCCGAATTTCCTCGGTGCACTGGCCGGCTCGCCCGCCGCTCTGCGCGGCTACGCCCGCTTTCGCTCCGAGCTGCGCCGCGGCGAGCTCGAGGTGGCGATGCTCGAGCGCATCTCGCTGGCTGTTGCCGAGCACCACGGGTCGCGGCCGGGCATCGCCCTGCACACCCGCACCGCTCGCCAGGCCGGCCTCGCCCTCGACGACGTCTCGCTGGCGCGCAAGTTCGAATCCAAGGACGAGCGGGCCGCCGCGCTGCTGCATTACCTCAAGGCCGTCGTGGAGAACCCGGGCCGTCCGCCCGTGCATCTGCACGAGGAGGCGCGTGAGGCCGGCTGGAGCGACGAGCAGATCCTCGAGGCGATCGCCTACGTGGCGCTCGAGCGCTTCACGGCGATGGTGAACGTGGCGGGCGACGTCCCGGTCGACGGCTCCGTCGAGGACACGCGCCTGCTGCGCGCCGCGTAGGTGCCGATGTTTCGCCGCGCCGCATAGTCGGTAGCTGAGGCATATGGCCTCCTACGAGGACCGCCCGCAGCCGGACCCGCGTCGTCGCGGGCCGGCGAAGCGGACCCTCGTCGCGACGATCGAGGAGCGGCCGTGCTGCTGTCCGCTCTACCACGAGGCCATCGAGCTCATCGGCCGGCGCTGGACCGGCGCGATCGTCAGCGTGCTCATCCACCGCCCCACGCTGCGCTTCGGCGAGATCGCCGACGCCGTGCCCCAGCTGTCGGACCGCCTGCTGTCGGAGCGGATGAAGGAGCTCGAGGCGCGCGGCCTCGTGCGCCGCATCACGGACCCCGCCCGGCCGCAGCGCGTCGAGTACGAGCTCACGGAGATGGGCCGCGCGCTCGCGCCGGCCGTGCGCGAGCTCGAGTGCTGGGCGCAGCGCTGGCT
>JBKJRO010000014.1:0-22086 GCA_046594555.1 Solirubrobacteraceae bacterium | reverse complement strand
CCGCCCATGTTCGTGCCGCCGTTGCCGGCCATGTTCATGCCGCTCTTCTGCAGCCTGCGGAACTGCTCGTCCGGTGTGCCACTGACGCCGTCGAGCCAGTCGTCGAGCATCAGCGTCGCTTCGTCGTCGTACGCGAGCGTCTCGTCGCGGGCCTCGACGATCAGTGGGCCATAGAGCCCGCGATCCAGCTGCACCCCGACATGCGGGTGATACATGTACGTCCCGGCATCAGGGGCGACGAAGTCGTAGAGGAACGATCCGCCGGGCGCGATCGGCTTCTGTGTCGCCCCGGGTACGCCGTCCATCGAGTTGTTCAGGCGGATGCCGTGCCAGTGGATCGACGTGTCGTCCGGAAGGTCGTTGACCACGCGCACGCGCACGCGCTCGCCCTGCTTGACGCGGACTTCCTTACCGGGAAGCGCGCCGTCGTAGGACCACGACTTCACGGTGCGCGAGCCGAGATCGACCGAACCCGCCTGTGCGTGGAGCGTGATGTCCGCCGTGCCCGAGGCGCCGGCGAACGTCGAGCCCGCGCTCACGCCGGCGCTCCCGGGCTTGAACAGCTCGTAGCCGCCGAGTGCCAAGAGGCCCGCCGCGCCGGCGCCCCCGATGATCGCCTGGCGGCGTGTGATGCCTTGCGTCGAATCGTCAGTCATGTCTGACCAGTCGTAGTAGCAGCCGCTCGACCAAGCCGTCGTACAGACCGGACGGTTGCCTCACGGCCGGCGGTTCACCCGCCGCGGTGCATCCCGCTCATCATCGCGGCCATCATCACCGTGCACATCACGGCGACGATGAGGAAGCCGAAGCCGGCGCCGCTGGCCGCGATCGCGATCGCGATCGCGAGCATCGGGACGCAGCAGGCGACCATCATCCAGCGGCTGTGCCCACCACCGCCGCCGCCGTCGTCGTGGTCGTGGCCCGCGTCGTGCTCGCGCGGGTCCGGCCCGGTCATGACGACCGCCTCAGGGACGGTGGAACGTAGCCGAGCCTGCGATACAGCGGGCAGTGCCCGAGCGCGCCCGTGATCAACAGGTCCAGCCCGGCGAGCACGAGCAGCACCGCGAGGATGACGGTCAGAGTCTCGCCTGACGAGGCGAGCAGGAGCACGCCGCCGATCGCCCCCAGGGCGCCCATGAACACGCGTCCGGCGCGCTCGATCGGTGTGATGTTGACGGAGGGTCGCTGCATGATGACCACCTTCGATTGGGTCTGTTCCCGAGGGTATGGCCCGCGACGGGCCGGCTCGTCCGCAGATCACAGCAGCATCGACGCGGCCTACTACGGATCGTAGGATTCACAGGGCCGGTCAGCGCCTTGCCGTCACCCGGCGGGTCAGGACGACGGCGACGACCATCGCCAGCACCACGGTCCAGGCAAACCCGAGCACCAGCTCGCCGGTTCCATGGAACCCCGGCGAGAACGCTGCGTCGATCATCACCCGGGAGGGTCCGTACCCCGGCAGCAGCACCGCCCAGGACGGCGGCGTCCCGCTGCCGAACATCGGGTTCTGTGCGATGCCGAGGTCGGTCAGCGCCAGGAACAGGATGAGATACGTGGCGGCGAGCTTCTCCAGGACGGCCCCGGCGAGCGCTCCGATCGCTGCGTAGACCATGCCGATCTGCGCGGTCGCGACGGCGAACGGGAGCCACGCTGCAGGGCTGAAGTTCAGCGCGGTCACGACGAGTGACACGGCGACCACGAGCGCTGTCGCCGCGACCAGCACGACGAGCCGTGACACGACCGTCTGAGCAGGCCGGAACCCGGCCACGACGAGACGGCGATCACCCTGCAGCGCGGCCTCCATGACGAACACGCCGCACAGCCCTGCGACGAATGCGATCGCGTTGCCGGCCATGACCGCGCCATGGATGTCGCGCATGGTCGTCGTGACCGACACACCCCCCGGGAGCCCGATCAGACGCGGGGTGGCCTGCGTGATCGCGATGCTGCGGGTGATCGTGTAGGCCGGGACGATCACGAGGAGCAGCAGGAGCAGCGGACGCCGGCGCTGCTCACGGAGCGCCATCGCGGTCGCCGCCCCGAGTTTGCCGCTCATCGCCTCGTCCTCGTACGCGCAGAGAACCAGAACGCGCCAAGCGCGATCGCAAGGCCACCGGCCGCCGTGAGCAGCACCGAGATCCAGTCGCCCGGCGCGGATGGCCGTGACCGGCCGGCCGCGATCAGCAGATCACCGGCCAGGCGCGTCGGGGTGATCGTGCCCAGGCCGCCACCGCTCGTCATCGCCGGCCCGGAGAAGACGTCGACCATGAAGATCAGCAGCACGACGAGGGAGCCCTCGAGCGGACCCGACACCAGCACGCCGACCAGCGCGCCGACGCCGGTGTAGATCGCGGCGAACGCGAACACCGCGACGGCTGCGTGCACCGGATGCCCGATCCCGCTGCGCAGCCAGAGCGTCACGTAGGCCACGGCGCTGACCGTGAACGCGAGCGACAGCGCGGCGGCGATCCGCGCGATCGCCACGCGGCCGGCTCCCATGCCCGCCAGGGCGTAGCGCCGATCCGCACCTCGGGACGAGGTGACCTGGAAGAACGCGAGCGTCCCCGACAGGAACGCCGCAGCCCAACCGGCACTGATCGCCGCCGTCGCGCGGTCGTCGATCGTGCCGCCGAGTGCCGCGGCGAAGTCGCCCAGCACGCTGGCGAAGATCAGCACGAAGAACGCCGGAATCGCGACGAGCAGCACGAGCGTCAGCCGTGCGCGCAGGTGCTCGCGGACAAAGGCGCCGCCGGCGACCAGCACATCACTCACGACGGGACCGCCTTGCCGTCGGCGAGCGTGTAGATGCGGTCGAGGCGCTCGCGCTCGGCGAGCAGGTGCGAGATCACGAGGATGCCCATCCCGCCGTCGCGCCGTCGCTCGGAGAGCTCCCAGAACCGCACGTAGGTCTCCCAGTCAAACCCCGCGTAGGGCTCGTCGAGCAGCAGCAGATCGGGCTCGTGCATCAACGCGAGCGCGAGGTTCAGCTTCTGACGGGTACCGCCGGAGAGCGCCTCGACGCGGTAGTCGCGGTACTTGACGAACTGCAGCTCGTCGAGAAGCCGCTCGACCGCGCCTGTGCGTTCCTCGTCCGAGAGGTCGTACGCCCGCCCGAACAGCTCGAAGTGCTCGTCAACGGTGAGCTTGTCCCACAGCATCGGGACCTGCGGGCAGTAGCCCAGGCGGGCCGGCCGTTCGACGGAGCCGGCGTCACGCGGCAGCAGCCCGACGATGACCTGCAGCAGCGTGCTCTTGCCCGACCCGTTCTCGCCGACCAGTCCGACGAGCTCGCCCGCGCGGACCTCCAGCGACGCGCCGGTCAGGACCGCGGTCGAGCGCCGCCACGGCCAGATCCCTCGACGGAAGCGCTTGGCGACGTCGCTGACGCGGAGGACGACGGCCGGATCGTCGCGCTGCGTGGTCTGACGAAGCGGCTTCATGCGTCCTGGCGCTCTCAGTGGTGTGACTGGTGGCCGCCGTCTGACGGAATCAGCTGCCGGCCGGACGACGAGCCCGAGTCCCGTCCGGTGATCGCCGGGCCGATGACGAACGTCGAGAACGCGAACACGGCGCCGAATGCGATGAGCGCGATGGCGGGCGCCCGCCAGGTCCCGAAGCGCCGGTACAGCCGCAGGAGCATCGGGATGGCGGCGACGAACCCGAGCGCCGCGAACAGCAGCGACCCCGCGGCCCCCGCGAACAGCGCGGCGCCGGCCACCGGGCCGGCGTGGTGGAGCACGTGCGGCAGGAGGCCGAGCACGACCGCGACCGCAGCTGACAGCGCGACGCGCGTCCTCGCGAGCACCGAACGGGGTGTGACCGCGTCGTCCACGCTCCCGCCCTCATGCACCGGAACTGTCTCGTCGATCACGGCCATCGTCGGACGCACTGTAGGAGCGCCGATCCACGACGGGAACCGTGGACTCTGCTCTGCTCCGTGTGGTGGACTACTGGTCCTCCGGCGCAGCACATTCCGGCCCTTCGTACGAGGCTGGACCTCCGTACTTCCGACGGCTCAGATCCGTAGTAGTCGCTGTCGTCGCCGAGAGCGGTGCGCCATATGGTGAAGCCGACGAATCGAACGGTGGTGGACCATGTCCAGTTGGTTGGAACGAAACAAGAAGACCGTTGAGATCGACAGCGCACTGCTCGTCGGCATCATCGTCCTGGTTGTCGGCATGGCCGCGTTCGTGCTGGCCCAGGGATCGGGTAGCCGGTCGGAGAGCACGGCGCAGCACCGGGCTGTGATGCCCGGGCACGGTCTCATCATGCCGACCGATGTGCAGGTCGCGAACCGACCCGGAACCCTGATGGTGGCCATGGGTGACTACTGGTTCAAGCCCGGCACCCACCGCGTGCGAGCCGGGCGCTACCGCTTCACCGCGCGCAACTATGGATCGATTCCACACGACATCATGCTCGCGCGATCCCCGATCAAGTTCGAGTCTCCCGCTCAGCCCGCCGACGCCGGAGTCGGCCTGGACGACATGTCTCCCGGGATGACGCGCACGATGATCGTGACGCTCACTCCTGGTCGCTGGGAGTGGTTCTGCAGCTTGCCGGGCCACTACGCGGCCGGGCAACGGGCGGTGTTGCATGTGGTCGGATCTGCACCCCAGACGATGCACGCGACGCCCGCCCCGTCGATGGGTCCGGGCATGTAGCAGCCCGGCGCGGCGGCGGGCGCTCACGGGCGCTGAGCAACCGGCGCGTGCCGGCCCGCGCGAACGGGCCGGCACGCGGGGCATCACCCGTGGCCCGACATGCCGTTCATCGATCCGCCCTCGGCGGTCTCGTCGGCGGGCGGCACGCCCCCGGCGGGCGACGCTGCGCCGTACCAGGTCGTCCGCCAGCCGTTCATCTGCGCGATCTCCCGCGACTGGGCGAGGATCACGTCCTCGGCGATCTTCTTGAGCTTCGCGTTCCTCCCCTTCGCCAACTCGACCCGCGCCATGCGGATCGCGCCCTGGTGATGGGGAACCATCATGTCGATGAATTCGCGGTCGAACGGCTTGGCGTTCATGAGCATCGTGTCGTCCATGCTCATGCCCATCATCGCCTCGGAGAGACCGAGGTCGCCCTTGTTGACCCCGGACTTGGCGAGCTCGCCGTCCAGCTGCCTGAGCGTCGTGAGCTCGGCGTTCTGTGTGCGCATGATGTCGGCGGCGAGCGTCTTGACCTCGGACCGGCGGGTCTGTTCCTCCGCGATCTTGGCCATGGCGACCGCCGACTGGTGGTGGGGCACCATCTCGGAGGCGAACGCTCGATCGATCGCGGTGCCTCCCGATGAGCTCGTGCCGCTGCTGTTGCTGCTGTTGCTGCCGCAGCCCGCAACGGCGAGCGCGGCGATGATCGCCACGGCGAGAATGCCGTGGCGGCGTGTGTGTCTGATCATGGGTGGTGCGTCCTCCAGGTCGGTGGTCGTTCGGGGCTGACGTTCTGGTGCGGAGCGCCTCCAGACGCGGAGGCGCACACCCGTCAGAGCCGGAACACCTGGAGCGTCGGCGGGCCGGCGCGCGCCGGTACCGCGAGCGGGCGAAGCAGTGTCAGCGGTGCTGCGGGCAGCACCCACGGCATCAGCGACATGAGCGGGTCGGCCAGCCGGCGCGCCCGGACGACGGCCGCGAGCGCAAGCCCGACGGCGGCGGTCTCGGCGACCGCCAGGCAGATGGCAGCCGGCGACTCCATGCCGCTCATCCCGCCCATGTGCTCGCCGCCGAAGCCGTGTGCCAGCACGACGGCTCCGCCGAGCGCGAACGTCGCACCCACAACCGACAGCGTGCGCCGACGGCGCTTGATCAGGCGATCGATGGCGATCAACATCGTTGACGGAACAGCCTACAAGCCGTCGGCGATGATTACGCGGCGCTGAGGTAGATCCCGGGGTCGGCGGCGAACCGCGCCGCACACGCCAGTGAGCAGAAGTGGTACTCGATGCCGCCGTGCACCAGCGTCCCTGCACACCGCCCCGGCTCGACCGCCATCCGGCAGACCGGATCCACCTCCAGCGTTTCGGTCCTCGCGGCCGACGGGAGTGCCGCGAAGAGGACGACCGGCTCGACCAGGTTGCGCAGCGCGTGAGCACCGCGTGAAGCGAAGGTGACGCCGGCGACCGCACCCGCCCGATCGTGCACCGCCTTGCTCAGCAGGACCTCACCACCGACGGCGGAGCCGGAGATGCGGGCCGCTGTGTTCACCGTCGCGCCGAACCAGTCTCCATCGCGGTGGACCGCGGGTCCGCAGTGCATGCCGACGCGCACCTGCGGGGCCCCGTGCGATCGCCCGAGGTCATGCGCGAGAAAGAGCCCGAGGCGCACGGCCGCCGCCGCGTCGGGAGTGCGGAGCATCAGCGCGTCGCCGATCGTCTTGACGAGCACGGCGTCGTAGTCTGCGAGGCGCGCGCGCACATCGGCCGCAAAAGCCTGCGCGAGGTCGGCCGCCTCGTGGTCGCCGTGCACCTCGGTCAGCGCGGTGAAGCCGGCGATGTCGGCGAAGACGAACGTCGCCTGTTGCGCGTCCGCGAACGCGTGGTCGGTGTGCACGACGGTCATCGTATGCCGTCGCCGGGGGGAGACGACGCCTTGACCACGCGCCCGCCAGCGCATCTTACATCGCGTAGGAGGGCGCTACCGTGACACCGGCAACCGACGCCGCGACAGCCCATGACCGCACCCCACGTCCTCTCGCTGCTCGCCAGCATCCCGAGCCCGTCGTTCAACAGCGTCCACCTCGGCCCGTTGACGTTCCGGATCTACGGGCTGATGTACGCGGTCGCCATCACGGCAGCCGTCCTGATCACGCGCCGCCGCTGGGCAGCGCAGGGCGGCGACCCCGCGCTCGTCGTCGATGTCGCGATCGTCGCGGTGCCGGTCGGGATCATCGGCGGGCGGCTGTACTTCCTGGCGACCAGCTGGAGCGACGTTCCCGACGCGTGGTGGGGACCGTTCGCCGTCTGGCAGGGCGGGCTCGGGATCTGGGGCGGGATCGCCGCCGGCACGCTCGCCGGAGCCTGGATGCTGCGCCGCCGCGGCGCGGCGATCGCGCCCTTTCTCGACGCCGCCGCGCCGGCGCTGCTCGTCGCCCAGGCCATCGGCCGGATCGGCAACTACTTCAACCAGGAGCTCTTCGGCAGACCCACGACCCTCCCCTGGGGCCTGGAGATCAGCCCGGCGCACCGCCCCGGAGCCTTCGCCGCAGATGCGACGTTCCACCCGACCTTCCTCTACGAGATCATCTGGAACCTCGGCCTCGCCGGCGTGCTGGTCCTGCTCGGCCGGCGCCTTCGCATCAGGCCACCGGGCCTCTTCGCGCTCTACGTGGCGGGCTACTCGTTCGGCCGGATCTTCGAGGAACTCGTGCGCGTGGACCCGGCGCACCACGTCCTCGGCCTGCGACTCAACTTCTTCGTCTCCGTCAGCCTCTTCGTCGGCGGCATCGCGTGGTTCTGGTGGTCGCAGCGCCGCGGCAGGGGGAACACGCCGATCCCGCTCGTGACGATGCGCGACGCGCCGTAGCGAACTGCGAACGGCGAGTTCAGCGTCCCTCACCGGGCCTGCGATCACGACCGGGTCCGTCCACAACACACGCCCGCCGGGACGCAGGAACGCGTTGCACGGGCAGGGGCGCCGCTTCGGGCGCACCTCATCTCCGTCTCACCACGCCGCCGTAGCTTCCGGCTCGCATGAACCCCCCAACCGAAGGAGTTCCTCATGCCCAAGAAGATCCGGAACATGACCGGCGTCGTCGCGGGGCTCGCAGCTCTCGCGCTCGGCGGATCGGCGCTGGCAGGCGCGGCGCAGCATGTCCCCGCCGAGGCGGCGACCACCCCGGCAGTGAGCCAGGAGTCGACGTCCGGTCCGGACACCGACAACGTCCAGAGCGGCGACCAGACCACGCCGGACACGGCCGGCGCGAGCGCCACGACGGCTGACGTCCCGAGCGCCGGCGACCAGGCCGACAACCTCGCGGGCGAGACCCCCGGCAGCGAGAGCGCGGCGGACAGCGATGGCCCCGGTGGCCACGCCGACGAGCCGGGCAACCCCGACGCCGACAACCAGAGCCAGGGCCAGAACTAGAGCTCCGGCGGCGAGCGGAACGGGTTCCCCCAAACCCGTTCCACCAGCGGCGATCATGGTGGCGGCTCCGCGCGGAGCCGCCACCCGTCGTTCACCGCGCGCACGATCCTCATCCGGCACTCATCTTCGACGAGCATGCTGTGCCGCATGCGAGTCCTGGTGGTCGAAGACGACGTGAAGATGGCGAGCCTGATCCGCCGCGGTCTGCGCGAGGAGGGCCTCAACGCCGACGTTGCGATCAAGGGCGAGGACGCGCTGTGGATGGCCGGCGCGACCGAGTACGACACGATCGTCATGGACGTGATGCTCCCCGGCATCGACGGCTTCGAGACCTGCCGGCGCCTGCGCGCCGACGGCGTCTGGGCACCGGTCCTGATGCTGACCGCGCGCGACGGCGTCGAGGACCGCATCGCCGGACTCGACGGCGGCGCGGACGACTACCTGACCAAGCCGTTCAGCTTCGGCGAGTTGCTCGCGCGACTGCGGGCGCTCGCGCGCCGCGGCAAGGTCGAGCAGTCGGTGATCCTGGAGGCCGGCGACCTGACGCTCGACCCCGCGACGCGACGCGTCAGGCGCGGCGATCAAGATGTCGAGCTCTCGGCGAAGGAGTTCTCGCTGCTGGAGACGTTCATGCGCCGGCCGGGGGAGGTGCTCGACCGGTTCCAGCTGCTCGAGCACGCATGGGACTACGAGTACGAGAACCGCTCGAACGTGGTCGACGTCTACGTGCGGTATCTGCGCGAAAAGGTCGACCGGCCGTTCGATCGCGAGTCGATCGAGACGGTCCGCGGCGCCGGCTACCGCCTGCGCGCCGACGGCGGAGCACCGGCGGGGTAGCCTGCTCCTGTGGGCGTCACGGTGCTGTTCTTCGATGGCTGTCCGTCGTACGAGGCATTGATGCCCCGGCTGCGGATGCTCGTGCTCGAGGCCGGCCTGACCGAGGACGACATCGCACTGGAGCGCGTGGAGTCGCCCGAGGACGCCGAAGCGCAGCGGTTCCTGGGCTCGCCGACGGTGCGCGTCGACGGCGTCGATGTCGAACCCGGGGCGGCGGAGCGTGCGGACTTCGGCATGAAGTGCCGGCTCTACCGATTCGCGGAGCGTCAGACGCCGACGCCGCCTGACGCGTGGATCCGCTCGGCGCTGAAGGCCGCGGCAGCGCGCTGATCGCGGCGCTCCGACCCGTGATCACGCTACGGCGTGGGCGGCGCGTCCGGGATCCTGAGCCACACGTGCGCGCCCCCCTCGGGGCGGTTCTCGATCCCCGCCGTTCCGCCGTGCGCCTCCGCGATCGTCCTGACGATCGCGAGCCCGAGACCCGTCCCGCCGCGTCCGCGCGCCTCGTCTGCCCGCGCGAAACGCTCAAACGCGCGGGGAGCGAACTCCACGGGGAATCCCTCTCCGTCGTCGGCGACGTCGAACCGGACCGCATCGCGATCCCGCGTCACCGCGATCTGCACGCGCCCGCCGCCGTGGCGCAGCGCGTTGTCGATGACGTTCCCGAGCGCCTGTTCGATCCGCAGGACGTCAAGATCGCCGAGCACCGGAGCACCGGGCTTCGCGACGACGACGTCCTGGCCCGTCTGGGCCGCTCGGGCCCGGAACCGCGAGGCCGCGCCATCGGCGACGTCGTACGCGTCGACGCGCTCGCGGCGGACCGGAAGGCCGCCCTGATCCGAGCGGGCGATGACCAGCAGGTCCTCGGCGAGCTGCGTCACGCGGTCGGCCTCCTCACCGGCGGAGCGCAGGGCCTCGCGCATCTCGCCCGCCGAGCGCCCGTCGTGCAGCGCGAGCTCGATCTCGGCCTTGAGCACGGCGAGCGGCGTCCGCAGCTCGTGGCTGGCGTCGGACACGAAGCGCCGCTCGCGCGTGAACGAGAGCTGCAGGCGGTCGAGCATCGCATTCAAGGTCTCGGCGAGATGCCGCACCTCGTCGGCCGCCGCGGGCACGGGGAGGCGCTCGCCCGCGGTCGCTTCGGAGATCTGCGCTGCCCTGGTGCGCATGCGCTCGACCGGGGTCAGCGCCGCCGCGGCGACGCCGTAGCCGGCGAGCGAGGCGAGCAGCAGCGCGAGCGGGCCGCCGATGAGCAGCAGACTCGCGAGCTGCCGGAGGGCGTCGTCGCGATCGGCCAGCGATGACCCCACGACCACGACGAGCCTGCGATCCTGCGCGGCGACCGGGGTCGCGAGCAGCCGCACCGAGCCGTCAATGCCCGAGACCGGCTTGCGGGAGATCACCACGGTGCCGCGCCGGGCCGCTGCAAGTTGCGCACGATCCAGGAGCGGTTCCTTGCCCACCCGAGGCGTCGCATCGACGACGGCCCCGCGGGTGCTGAGGATCTGCGCCACGCTCTCGCCGCGCTGCGTCAGCTCGCTGACGGTCGACGTCGCCAGTCCGTTGTCCTCGGCACGCACGAGGGCGGTCACGTCGCTCGCGCGGGAGCGCAGGTTCTGCCCGATCTGGCGGTCGAGCTCGTGCTGAAAGCGCCAGACGAGCAGCGAGCCGATCGCCACGAGCACGAGCGTCATCACGGCGGCGAACGCAAGGGTCAGGCGCAGCCGGATCGGGATGCGCTCAAGCCGCGACCGCACGCGTCCCGCCCCGCGCCCGCGCCGCCTTCCGGGCATCCCGCGACCCTCCTGCGCACGTCGCGATGAGCATGTCGCCACCATCGCGCAGCACGATGAGAAGCAGATGAGTCGAACCGGGCGCGATCACCCGGTCGGCGCGCCGCTCTCGACGCCCGCCTCGGCGCCGCCGGCGTCCTTCCTGATCGTGAACGTCGCCGGCTTGACGCCCTTGGCGCTGGCGATGATGTCGATCTTCAGCGCGTTCTTGTCGAGGTAGTACAGGCTGTACTTGTTGACAGGGAAGTGTCCCGCCACACCGGTGCTGTCGAAATGGACCACCCGGGTCGCCCCGGGCTTGATCGAGACGCCGGTCAGCACGGTGTGGTACCCCTCGGAGGCCCCCTTGGCCGGGTCCGTGATCCTGTAGTAGACCTCGACCTGGTCCAGCGGCTTGGCGCTCGTGTTCTTCAGGACGAACTCGAGGTGGTCGTCGACCGTCTTGCCGTTCGTCGGCGAGATGTTGTTCTCGACGAGCGCCTTGGTGATCGTGAGGCCCGCCGCGGTGGCGGAGTTCGAGATCGGGTTCCTGGCGACGGGGAGCACGTCCGTGCTCCCCGTGGCGGCGGATGTGCCGGAGGTCGTCGAACTCGTGCTCGAGCCGCATCCGGTGACCACGATCACCGTGGCGCCGATCGCGAGGAGGGGCAGTGCCCGCTTGATGCGGAGTCTCTTGTCTGACATCACGATTCCTTTTGTGTGAGGCGTTCGCGCCGGAGTCCGGACCACATCAGGACGCTCATCAGCGCCGAGTAGAAGAGCATCCACTCGATGTCGCTGCGCTTGGCGTTGGCGATGTATCCCAGCGAGCTGCCGTTGTATTTGGCCTTGATGCCGGTGACGGCGAACGAGCCGCGTTCGAAGTGCTTGGTGAGCGACGTCTCCTCCAGGCCGTTGCGCAGGCTCTCGTAGGTCTTGAAGTGGGCGAGGACCCGCTTCTCGTCGGGCTTCTTGACCTGGAGTGCCGCGAACAGCCCGCCAGGGACCTGGTTGTCGGGGTCCATCGTGTCGCCGATCTGCGGGATGATCAGCACCACCGACAGCCAGACCACCATCGCGACGACGAGGCCGTTGGCCAGCACCTTGCTGCGCGCCGTGAGCCAGAACCCGAGCGCGTAGAACATGAGCATGTAGAGGACCGCCGCGGTGAACGTGATCGCGAGCCTGATCAGCTCGGTCCCGTTCAGCCACTGCCCGCCGGCGGTGCCGATGAGCACGACGGAGATCACGGCGGTCGCCGCGAGGATCGTGCCGACGAGCGCAGCCGCGCCGAGCAGCCGCCCGAAGAACAGGTCGCGCGTGCGGACCGGGCGCGTCGAGATCAGTCGCAGGGTGTTGCCGGTGCGCTCGCGGGCGACGCTCAGGTAGCCCAGGCCGATCGCGATCACCGCGCCGATGATCTGGACGTACTCGATCGTTCCGCGCAGGAGCTGGAGCGGGAACAGCTGTGGCGCTGCCGTCACGGCGACGCCGGCGGCCTTCGCGTGGCTGAGGTAGGCCTTGTACCCGGCGAGTTCCGCCTTGAAGTCGTACGCCGCGATGACGATCGACCCCGCGGTGATCAGCACCATGCTGAGGATCAGCAGCGCGAGGACGCGGCTGCGGACCGCCGAGCGGTACTCGTGGGCCGCGAGCGTCAGGATCCGGCTACGCATGAACCTAGTCACGAGCGACTTCCTCGGAGAAGTCGTGGCGGCGGACGAGCAGGTTTGCCCAGCCGGTGAGGAGCAGACCGAACAACGCGAACGGCACGAGCTTCCCGGTGGTGGAGGCGACCGAGGGGTGGCTGCCCTCGGTCAGGATCTGGGTCCCCAGCGCCTTGTACTGCTCGCCGACGGAGATCGGCTTGGCCTTGGAGGTGACCTTGAAGAACGGCGACTTGCTGACCGACACCGGATCGGTGACCGGGTTGAGCGACGCCACGGGCCGCAGGCCCGACGTGAACTGCGGCGTCGCGAACGTGATCAGCACCCAGATCGCCATCGCCGCGAACAGCGCCATCGACTGGCTGCGCAGCAGCAGCGCGGTGACCATCCCGATCAGCACGAACAGCATCAGGTAGACGCCGGCGAGCGCGTAGAAGAGGGTCAGTCGCAGGAACTCCGATGCGGTCGGGACGCCGCTGTTGATCAGGCCGATGGCGACCGCGCTGAGGACCAGGCAGGCGGCCATGATGACGGCGATCGCGATCGCGCTCCCCGCGAGCTTGCCCCAGAAGTACGAGGACCGCTCGACGGGGCGGGTGAAGATCACGCGCGTGACGCCGGCGATCCGGTCGTCCATCACGCTCAGATGGCCGATCACGATCGCCAGCAGTGCGCCGATCAGCGGCACGTAGATGATCATGTTGTTCAGCAGCGACAGGCGCGGCTGCGCCCCGAACGGGTTCGGCGGCGCGGCCTTCCCTGCGGCCTTCAGCGTCCGCACCGTCTCGTCGTAGACGCGGATGATCGTCGCGTGGCTCGACCAGCCGATGAAGCCGGAGAGCGCGGTCATCAGCAGCAGCACGCCGAGCATCAGGACGAACGTCTGGCGCCGCGCGAGCGACCGCAGGTGCTGGCGGGCGATCACGACGGTGGCGGTCATCGGTCGTCCAGCCGCACGTAGATGTCCTCGAGCGATGCCTCGTCCGGGAAGCGCTCCAGCGTGTTCGCCAGCGAGTCGTTGTAGATCAGCACCCCGTCGCCGAGCACGCCGATCGTCGTGCAGACGCGCGAGACCTCGCTGAGCAGGTGCGTGTTCATGAAGATCGTGATCCCCAGCTCCGCGTTCAGCCGCACGATCGTGTCGCGCAGCTGGCGCACGCCCATCGGGTCCAGGCCCGACGTCGGCTCGTCGAGGAACAGCACGCGCGGCCTGTGCAGGATCGCCTGGGCGATGCCGATCCGCTGGCGCATGCCCTTGGAGAACGTGCCGACGCGGCGGCCGGCGAGGTCGTGGGCGTCAAGGAACCCCAGTGCCTCGTCGATCGCCAGCGGCACGTCCTGCACCCCGGAGAGCTTGGCGAAGAAGCGCAGGTTCTCCTCGGCGGTCAGGGTGTCGTACAGCCGCACGTTCTCCGGCAGGTAGCCGATGTTGCGCTCGACGTTCAGACGGTCCTCGACGACGTTGAAGCCACACACGTGCGCGGTGCCGGACGTCGGCGTGATCAGCGTCGTCAGGACGTGGATCGTGGTCGTCTTCCCGGCGCCGTTGTGGCCCAGGAAGCCGAAGATCTCGCCCTCGGCGATCTGCAGGTCGATGCCGTGGAGCACCTCCGCGTCGCCGTAGCTGTGGACCAGGTCCTGCATCTCGATGATCGCTGCCGCCATCGCTTCCTTTCGCGCTCGCCGTGACGAGCGGGGTCTTGGTGGCCGGCAACGTACGGCGCACGCGCCACCGCCCGGTCACCCCAAGGTCAACGCCGGGTCAAACCTGCTCGGGAGCGCTGCTCCGGCGCGGAAGCGGCCGCTACGGTCGTGCCATGGCCCCCCGGGCGATCCTCGTGGTGGAGGACGACGACGCGATCGGCGAGGGACTCGTACGCGTGCTCGGCGGACACGGATACCACGTGACGCGGGTGAGCACGGGCCGCGCCGTCCCCGCCGCCGCCGGGCCCGGGACCGGCCTGGTCATCCTCGACCTCGGCCTGCCGGACATGGACGGCATCGAGGTCTGCCGGCGGCTGCGCGCGGCGCGGAAGGACCTGACCATCCTGATCCTGTCGGCCCGCGATCAGGAACTCGACATCGTCGCCGGCCTCGACGCCGGCGCCGATGACTACCTGGTCAAGCCGTTCAAGCTGTCGGAGCTGCTCGCGCGGGTTCGCGCGCATCAGCGCCGCGCGGCCGGTGACGCCGACGGCGAGGACGACACACTGGAGGGCGGGACGATCAGGATCGACCTGCGCGCGCGCCGCTCGTGGTCGGGCGACGACGAGCTGGCGCTGCGGCCGAAGGAGTTCGACCTGCTCGCGCTGCTGGTCTCGCAGGCCGGGCGCGTCGTGACGCGCGAGCGGATCATGAGCGAGGTCTGGGACACCGAGTGGATGGGCTCGACGAAGACGCTCGACATGCATGTCGTGTCGCTGCGTCAGAAGATCGGCGCGACGGCGATCACCACGCTCCGCGGCGTCGGCTATCGCTTCGAGGCCGGATGAGGCGGCGGATCACCTGGGCGATCACGCTGGTCGCGGTGGCCGCCGTGACGCTGTTCGCGCTCCCGCTCGCGGCGATCGTCGCCCGCACGTATCGCGACGAGGAACAACTGCGACTCGAACGCGACACGATCGCGGCGACCCGGTCGATCGACATCGCCGCGGGCCGGGGCGACCCGGTCGAACTGCCGGCGTCGGGCGACGTGCTCGCGGTGTACGGGCGTGACGGACGGCGGCTGTCCGGGCGCGGCCCGCGCGTCGCCGATGCCGTGGTTCGCAGCGCACTGCGAGCCAACCGGCCCAGCGACGGGGCCGGCGGCGGCGCATTCGTCGCCGCCGTCCCGCTCGTCGCCCGCGAGCGTGTCGCGGGCGTCCTGCGCGCGTCGCGCGGAACCGCCGCGGTCGATCGCCGGGTGCGTCGCGCCTGGCTCGCGCTCGCCGGTCTGGCCATCGTCGTCGTGCTGCTCGCGGCCGCCGCGGCCATCGCCGTCGCGCGGCGGCTGTCCAAGCCGCTCGAGACGCTCGCCGACGCCGCACGCCGGCTCGGCGACGGGGACTTCGCGGCGCGCGCGCCGGCCTCGGGGATCGGCGAGCTCGATGCCGTCGCAGACGCGCTGCAGGCGACCGGCGAGCGGCTCGACGCGCTGATCTCCCGCGAGCGCGCGTTCAGTGCCGACGCCTCCCACCAGCTCCGCACGCCGCTCGCGGCGCTGCGGATGGAGCTGGAGGCGATGGAGCTCGACGCCGGTGAATCGGATGACGTCGCGCGGGCGCTGCAGCAGGCCGACCGCCTGCAGCAGACGATCGACACCCTGCTCGCCGTGGCCCGGGACGACCCCCGGCCGCGAGGCACGGTCGATCTGGAAGACGCGCTCGAGGAGATCCGGGCCGAGTGGCGCCCGCGACTGGCCGCCGCCGGGCGCCCGCTGCGCGTCGCCGGCGGTGCCCGGCATGCGCTGGCCGCCGCGTCGCCCGAGGTCGTCCGCGAGATCCTGAGCGTCCTGCTCGCCAACGCGACCCAGCATGGAGCGGGGACCGTGACGATCACGGTGCGCGACCTCGCGGGCTGGTTCGCGGTCGACGTCGCCGACGAGGGTGCCGGCATCGGCGAGCCCGAGTCGGTCTTCGATCGCCGGCAGGGGACGGGCGACGGCCACGGCATCGGCCTGGCGCTCGCCCGCTCACTCGCCGACGCCGAACAGGGACGCCTCGTCCTCAGCCGGGCAGCGCCGGGTCCGGTGTTCACGCTGCTGCTGCCCGCCGCGCCGAGCGGGTAGCGGCAGCCGTTCGCCGCTCGCTCACTCGTACCGCATCGCCACGGCCGGCGGCAGACGCGCCGCGCGGCGAGCGGGGTAGTACCCGAAGAACAGTCCGACCGCGACCGACGTCCCGAAGGCCACCAGCAGCGACGGCGGCGAGACGACGGTCTGCCAGCCCGCAAGCCGGCTGATCGCACGCGCCGCGAGCACCCCCGCGAAGACGCCGATCAGACCGCCGCCGATGCACAGCGCGAGCGCCTCGGTCAGGAACTGCGTCTGAATCCGGCCCGGATCCGCCCCCAGCGCCTTGCGGATGCCGATCTCGCGCGTGCGCTCGGTCACGGACACGAGCATGATGTTCATGATCCCGATGCCGCCGACCACGAGCGAGATCGCCCCGAGTGCCAGCGTGAGCGTCTGGAACGTCGACGTCGCGGACGCCGCCGTCGTGATGATCGTCGCCTGATCCTCGGTCGAGAAGTCGTCCGCGCGGCCGGCCGCGATCCGATGACGCGTGTGCATCAGGGCGTCGATCTGATCCATCACGCGGACCACCTCGGCCTGCGATGCGGCCTGGACGTCGGCGCTCTGGACGTTCTCGCCGCCGAACAGGATGCGCTTCGCGACCGCCAGGGGGACGAACACCGTGTTGTCGAGGTTGTCCGGCCCGAGGCTGCCCTTGCGGGCGTAGACGCCGACGACCGTGAACTGCCGGTTGAGGATCCGCACGGTTCGCCCGATGGCGTTGCCTGCCGGGAACAGCCGGCTCGCCGGCCGGGTTCCCAGGACGACGACCTCGCGCCCGAGTCGCTCGTCCTCAGCGGCCAGCAGCCGGCCCTGCGCCGCGGAGTAGTTGTGGATCTGCAGATACACCGGCGTGATGCCGGTCACGAAGGGGCTCGACTGGATGCGACCCGCCGAGATCGGCAGCCCCTCGGCCGTCTGGCGCGGTGCGATCGCGGTGACCCCGGGCAGCCGCGCCACGGCCTCCAGGTCCGCGCCCGTGAGCGTGCGGTCGGTTGCACTCTGCCCGCCGCCCGGCAGGCTGACGAACTCGCCGTCGAACTTGATGATGTTCGGGCCGAGGCGGCGCAGGTCCGCGGCGACGCCTTCGCGGGCGCCCGCACTGACCGCCGTCAGGGCGACCAGTGACGCCACGCCGATGATCACCCCGAGCGCGGTCAGCAGGCCGCGCAGCCAGTTGGCGCGGAGCGACTGGAGCGCCATGGCGATCTGGTCGAATGCCGTCATGCCGCCGGGCCCGTCCCCGCCGGCGCGGCCACCAGCGCCTCGTCGGCGTCGACGACGCCGTCGAGCATGTGCACGATGCGCGTGCTGCACTCGGCGACCTCGCGCGAATGGGTGACCATGACGATGGTCGCGCCGCCCTCGTGGACGCGGCCCAGCATCCCGAGCACGTCAGCCTCGCTCTGTGAGTCCAGGTTCCCCGTCGGCTCGTCCGCGAGCAGCACCGCGGGCTCGGTCACGGTCGCACGCGCCACGGCGACGCGCTGCTGCTGCCCGCCGGAGAGCTGGCTGGGCAGGTGCGAGAGGCGGTCCTCCAGGCCGACGGAGGCGAGCGCCTCGGTGGCGCGGAGCCGGCGTTCCTCGCGCGGGACCTGCGCGTAGATCAACGGCAGTTCGACGTTCTGCAGCGCTGTCAATCGGGCGAGCAGGTTGAACGACTGGAACACGAAGCCGATCCGCCGCAGCCGGACCCGCGCCGCCTTGCGCTCGTCGAAGGCCGCGACCTCCTCGCCCGCGAGGCGGTAGCTGCCGCTGCTCGGGCGCTCCAGGCATCCCAGGATCGAGAGCATCGTCGACTTGCCCGACCCCGACGGACCCATGATCGCCACGAACTCGCCCGGATGCACGACGAGGTCCACGCCGCGCAGCGCGTCGACGGTCAGGTCCCCGGACGCGTAGCGCTGACGCAGAGCGCTCGTGAGGATCACCGGCTCCGCACCGCCGCCGGCCGCCGGTTCAGCCGCCACGAGCGGGGATCACCACCTGCTCGCCGACCCGCAGGCCGGACCGCACCTCGACGACCTGGGCGCCTGACAATCCGAGCGTGACAGCCCGGGAGCTGGTCGCTCCGCCGGGCCCCCGGACGGTGACTCGCGGCCGGCTGCCCGCGTCGGCCACGACGGCGACGGGGATCCGGACGACGCCGAGCCGCCGAGCCACGACGATCCGCGCTGCCGCGGTCATTCCCGGCCGCAGCCGGCGCTGCGACCGGAGAGCGATGACGACGGGGAAGTTCACGACGCCGCCGTTGTCGGCACCGGTTCGCCCGACGTCGATCACCCGGCCACCGAACCGATGCCCGGGGAGCGCGTCGACGCTGACGAGGACCGGCGCGCCGACGCGGGTGCGACCGACATCGAACTCCGAGAGGTCGAGCGTGACCACCAGGTGGTCGAGGTCCGCGATCCGCGCGACGGGCGTCGCCGGGTCGGCGGCCGCGCCGACCGAGGTGAGGATGCTCGTCACGGTTCCCGAGGCGTTGGCGCGGATCGCGAGCCGGCCGGTCAGCTGCCTCGCGAGGCTCAGCCGCGCGGCTCCGACGTCCACCTTCAGGCGCGCGAGCGCGAGGTCGACGGCGGACGCCGGGGCGCCGTGCTGCCGCAGGACCGCGAGATCGGCCTGTGCCTTCCGCACATCGAGCCGCGCTGACGCGACCACGTCGTTCTGAGCGGGACCTCGCAGCTGCCGCAGCCGCGCCCTTGCTGCGCTCAGCGCGTCGCGGACCGTCGCGGCGCCGGGCGCGCCCCGCGTGACGCGGATCGCGGCGAGGTCCGCTCGCGCCCGTGAGACGTCCTCGTTCGCGGCGCTGATCACCGACGGCGGCGGGTGCAGCACCTCGTCGAGCCGCCGGCGCGCGGCATCGACCGCGAGCTGCGCCGCGCCGCGCGCGGCGTCCGTCGGCGCCGGCTGCGCCTGACCCAGGACCTCACGCTCGCTCTGTGCCCTGGCGACGTCGGCGCGAGCGAGCGCGATGTCGGCCGGGGCTCCTGCCGCGAGCGCGTCCGTCAGGCGCTGCTGCGCGGCTTCGATCGCGAGGTCGGCGGCGCGGATCGCTGTCGCGCTCGGAGCCGTCGCGGGGCGCAGCAGCGTCTCCTGTTCGACCGTCGCCTTCGCGAGCTCCAGCTGTGCGCCGGCAACGACGGTCGGGCTGGGAGCCGTGGTCAGGAGCGCGAGCCGCTGCTGTGCCGCCAGCACGGCGAGCTCGGCGGCATGCACCGCGGGCGATCGGCCCGCGCGGGCGACGCGAAGGTCGGCAATCGCGCGCGTGACGTCGAGTCGCGCCGCCGCGACCTCGGCGGGCAGCGGGGGCGCCAGGACCTGGTCGAGCTTTGCGCGGGCGGTGATGATGGCCTGCCGCGCCGCGGAACGCTCCGCCGCGGTCGCCGGCAGCCCGAGCGCAGGATCATGCACCCGCTTCTGCAGCAGTTCGAGTCGCGCCGTCGCGAGATCACTCCGCGCCTGCAGGATGGCCGCCGCGATCGTCCCGTCATCCGACAGCGTCGCGATCGGCTGCCCGGCCGCGACGCGCTGGCCCGCGTGGACCAGCAGCCGCGTGACGTGCCCCGATACGGCCGGGAACACGGCGTCCGGTGGTGCTCCACCCGCCGCGCCGGACGTCCCGGCGGAATGGGCGCCCGCGGCGGTACCTGAAGCCGCCGGTGCGGCCGCATGAGCCGCGTCGCTGAGCGTGGCGACGTGACCGAGACCGCCCACCGTCACGGCGACGGGGCCGCGCTCGGCTCGCACCAGCCGCACCTCCGGCCTGGTCGACGCGCTCCCGCCCGTGCCGGCGAGGACGACCCCGACGACGACCGCGGCGGCGAGTACGACGACCGCGACCCGCGTTCTGCCGGATGTCGCCCTGAGCGATCCCACGGCGCGGCAACGTAGCCGGCGCAACCTGAGAGGACGCTGAGTCGCACGACATCCATCGCGGACGGCCGGTCCGCCGGAGCGCGTCGCCGTTCAGGTCGCACTCAGGTCCGCGCTGCAACCGTGGCTCCGTCCTTCCGATCAAGGAGTCCCCGTGTTCCAGAAGATCATCGTGGCCGTCGACGGCCCGGAGGGCGAGCGCGACGCGCGCGCCCTCGCACAGCGCCTCGCCGGGCCGGGTGCCGAACTCGTCACCGGTCACATCCCCAGCGGCGACGACGTCGCCGGCGGGCTGTTCCGGCTCGCCGCGGCCGAGTCCGCCGACCTGCTCGTCGTCGGCCCGCATCATCACCAGCACCTGTGGAACGCCGACCACGCTCGCGCCACGCTGCGCGACGCGCCCTGCCCGGTCGCCGTTGCGCCCGTGGGCTACGCCGATCACAGCGATGCGCCGATCGGCGCGATCGGCGTCGGCTACAACGACCACGACCCCGAGAGCCACGCCGCGCTGACGACCGCACAGGCGCTCGCGGCGGCGAGCGGTGCCGAGGTCCGGATCACCCACGTCGTCGCCGAGACCAACTGGGACGCACCCGACAGCGGCGCCGGGCGGCTCGCGGTCGCCGCGCGCGAGCGCCTGTCCGGCCTCGACGGCGTCGTGACCGTCGTGGAGGGCGACGTCCACGACGCGCTCGCAGCGCTGGAGCGCGGCGTCGACCTGCTCGTCCTGGGGTCCCACCACCACGGCGCGCTGCGGCGCCTGGTCGTCGGCGACACCGTCGGCTCGCTGACCCACGAACTCGCGTGCCCGCTGCTCGTGATCTCCCCGGCGGCGTCCGGATCGACCTCGCACGAGGGCTGATCCATGCGTTCAGGTGGTGCTCAGGTGCCGGGTGCCACGCTGCCGGGCATGACGACCACAACCCCCGGCGCACCCTCCCTCGGGCGCCAGATGCTGAACAAGGTTCCCGAAGTCACGATCTTCTTCTGGGTCATCAAGATCCTCTGCACGACGGTCGGCGAGACCGCGGCGGACTACCTGAACGACACGCTCGGCTTCGGTCTGACGAACACGACGTACGTGACCGGCGCGCTGCTCGCGGTGCTGCTGCTGGCCCAGTTCCGACTGCGCAAGTATGTCCCCGCGGTCTACTGGTCCGTCGTCGTCGTCATCAGCGTCTTCGGCACGCTCATCACGGATAACATGACGGATGCGCACAACATCCCGCTGACGACGACGACACCGATCTTCGCCGCCATCCTGGCGATCATCTTCGGCATCTGGTACGCTGTCGAGCGCACGCTGTCGATGCACTCGATCGTCACGACACGACGCGAGGCGTTCTACTGGCTGGCGATCCTCTTCACGTTCGCGCTGGGCACCGCCGCGGGCGACCTCAGCGCCGAGAAGCTCGACCTCGGCTACGCGGTCTCGATCGCGATCTTCGGCGGCATCATCGCGCTCGTCGCGTTCGCACATTACGTCCTGCGCGCCAACGCCATCCTCACGTTCTGGCTGGCATACATCCTGACCCGCCCGCTCGGCGCCTCGATCGGTGACGAGATGTCCCAGACGAGCCACAAGTACGGCGGGCTCGGGCTCGGCACGACGAACACGAGTTACATCTTCCTGACCGCCATCCTCGTCCTCGTCATCTATCTCAGCGTCACGAGACACGACCAGACGCCGCCGGAGCTCATCGCCCGGGAGCTCGGCACCTGATCGCGGGTAATCTGAACGCAGCCTGACCGGCGCCGCGGGATTCACACGATTGACTCGTCCTGCGGCAGGGTCGCACCTACGATCGCGCGACGTGGGCTGCAACGGTGACCTCGCGGCCCCCCGGGCGGCTGACATGCCACAACTCCCGCGGGTCGCGTGGCCGTTGCCGGCGACGATATCTCTGGCCGCCAGCTCGATCGTCATCGCGGCGTGGGCCCTGCACCAGCCCCGGACGGCCGATCTCGCTGCTCAGGTGTATCGCGCGGGACTGTTCGAGCGGGTCGGCTGGGTGCTGTGGGACAACGGCTGGTTCGGCGGCCACACCGTGCCCGGCTACAGCCTGCTGACGCCGTGGCTGATGGCG
>JBKJRO010000060.1:0-13135 GCA_046594555.1 Solirubrobacteraceae bacterium | reverse complement strand
TCGCGTCCGACAAGGTCATCGACGCCTGCCAGCGCTCGTTCGAACTCGACGCGACCTTGCTGGCGGCGTACGGCGACTGGGGCTCGAGCGGGTGCGCCTCGGTGATCGGGATCGTCTGCGCGGTCCCGTAGACCTCGCTCGTGGACGTTCCCACGACGCGTGTCACGCCATGGCGCTGCGCGGCCAGGCAGACGTTGAGCGTGCCGATGGCGTTGGTCTCCAGGTAGTCGCGCGGGTTGACGTAGGAGTAGGGGATCGCGATCTGGGCCCCGAGGTGCAGCACGATCTCCGACCCCTCGACGGCCCGCTCGACCGACTCGAGATCGCGCAGCTCGCCGGTGACGACCTCGACCTCGCCGGTGATCTGCGCATCCAGCCAGTCCAGCGCGCCGTGGTCGCCGCGCGAGGTGTAGCGCACCATCCCGCGGACGCGGGCGCCGTCGCGGACGAGCCGCTCGACGAGATGACTTCCGATGAAACCCCCAGCGCCCGTCACGAGGACGCGCGTCCCAGCCAGTCCAGACATTGCGCCAAAGTATCGGTCTTGCCCCGGCCGACACACCGCGGCGGCCCGCGCGGCATCTATCGTGCCGGGTGATGCCGACCTGGAAGGTGCCGCTCGCAGACGTCGTCGTGACCGAGCCAGACATCGAGGCCGTGGCCGCGACCTACCGCTCGGGCTGGCTCAGCATGGGGCCGCAGACCGACGCCTTCGAGGCCGAACTGCAGGCCTACACGGGCGCGGCGCACGCACTGGCGGTGACGAACGGCACGGCCGCGCTGCACCTGATCTGCGCCGCCGCGGGCCTGGGCCCGGGCGACGAGGTGATCCTCCCGTCGCTGACGTTCGTCGCGACGGCGAACGCCGTCGCCTACACGGGCGCGACGCCGGTCTTCGCCGACATCGCCGGACTCGACCGGCCGTGGCTGTCGGCGACCGCCGCCGAGGCGGCGATCACGGAGCGGACCGCCGCGATCATGACCATGAGCTACGGCGGCCACCCCGGCGAGGTCCAGCTGCTGCGCGCGCTGGCCGCGCAGCGGGGCGTGCTGCTCCTCGAGGACGCCGCCCACGGCATCGGCGGCCGCAGCGACGGCGTCCACCTGGGTCGCGTGGCGGCCGCCGGGGCGTTCTCGTTCTTCTCCAACAAGAACCTCGCGATCGGCGAGGGCGGCGCCGTCGTGACGGACGACGACGACCTGGCCGCGACGATGAAGCTCCTGCGCTCGCACGGCATGACGACCCTCAGCTGGGACCGCCACCGAGGTCACGCGACGGGCTACGACGTGGTGGCGCTGGGCTTCAACTACCGCATCGACGAGCCGCGGGCGGCCCTCGCCCGCGCGCGCCTGGCGCGCCTCGATGCCGAGACCGCCCAGCGCGCCGTCGTGGTCGATCGCTACCGCGAGCTCCTGGCGGGCCTCTCCGGCGTTGCGCCGGCGCTCCCGGCCGTCGCCGGCGAGCAGCCGGCCCATCACCTGTTCGCGATCGTGCTCGACGAGGGCATCGACCGCGACGGCTTCCGCGCCGCCCTGGCCGAGTCGGGGATCCAGACGAGCATGCACTACCCGCCGGCCCACGGCTTCTCGATCTACCGTGACGCCCCGCGCGGCCCGCTGCCGCTGACGGAGGCCTACGCGGCGCGCACGGTGACGCTCCCGCTGTTCGCCCACATGACGCCCGAGCAGCAGGACCTCGTCGTCGCCGCGATCACCGCGGCGGTCTGACAAGCCCTAGGAGGGCTCGAGCACGCGCAGCTCGGCGCGGCGCATCTGCGCGGTGCCGACCTGCAGCCCCTGCAGCCCCTGCGGCGCCGTCAGCGGGCGGCCGCCGTCGCGGACGCCGGCCAGATCGAATGCGGCCTCGCGTCCGACGGTCCGAGCCGGCTGCTGCGCGGGGACGCGGGCCGGGACGCGGGCCTCGCGGAGCGTCAGCCCGAGCGTGCGGCGATTGACCGCGACGTCACGGCGCAGCACGACCGCGGCGATCGTCCAGAAGAGGACCCGTGCGTCGAGCAGGAGCGACTTGGCCTCGGTGTACTTGACGTCGAGCTTGACCTTCTGCGGCAGCACGCGGCCGATGTAGTCCTCGACCGGGTCATCGTCGAGGAGGATCTCCGACTCGCAGGCGTACGCGAGCTGCGAGACGCCGGTGATGCCGGGCCGCACCGAGAGGATCTGCTCGTAGCACTCCGGGTGCAGGGCGACGAACTGCGGATCCTCCGGGCGCGGGCCGACCAGGGCCATGTCGCCGCGGACGACGTTGATGAGCTGCGGCAGCTCGTCGAGCTTGGTCTTCGCCAGCACGCGGCCGATCCGCGTGAACCGGTCGTCGTCGTCCGTCGTCAGCGGCAGGCCGTCGTGCTCGACCATCTTCGTGAACTTCAGCACCGACACCGTGCGGCCGCGGTAGCCGGCGCGGTGGGCGCGGTAGAAGACCTTGCCGCGCGACTCGACGGCCACGCACAGGGCGATGACCGCGAAAAGCGGTGCGATCAGCAGAAGAATGAGTACCGCGACGACAACATCGACGACCAGCGCAGTCGTCTTCCGGACGTTCCGCATGTGAGTCCCCCCCACGTCACGAATCGGCTGTCCCCCAACCGACCGTTGCGTGCATCACATCAGACGCCCGCCGCATTTTCAAGTCCGCCGATGGTCCGTTTCGTGCCGCTCGGCGCAGATGGGCGCCCAATGCGCCGCTGGCAGCACGTTGCAGGTGCGCCGCGGCCCGCTGAGAGCCGCGGCGCAGTGTTGCACCGCATTCAGGTGCGGACTGCCGCGGCGCGCTGCGATATCCGCCGCCTGACCCCCGTTGCGGGCGCCGTCAGTCGCGGTTCTCGGGCGCCGTCCCGAACACGCGATCCCACCACGGAGCGCTGACGCCGAACCCGGTCTCGTGGTCCTGGAAGTGGTGGCGCATGTGCAGCTCGCGGAGCTTGCGGCCGATCGGGCCCTTCGGCCGGCGGTGATGCACGTAGTAGTGCGTCATGTCGTAGATCAGATAGCCGGCGAAGAAGCCCGTCAGCAGCGCGCACGCCGGGCCGAACGCCAGCAGCCACATGAAGAACGCGACGAACACCAGCCCGAGCGGGATCGACGCCGCGGGCGGCATGACCAGCCGCATCGGGTCGTTCGGGTGGTCGTGGTGGACCCCGTGGATCATCCAGTGCACGCGCCGCCCGAAGCCCTGCTCGGGTTCGAAGTGGAAGACGATGCGGTGCAGCCAGTACTCGGTCAGCGTCCAGACGAGGTACCCGACGATCGCGTAGCCGGCGAGCTGCACCGGCGTCACGTCGCCGAGCGCGGAGAAGGCGAACCCGAGGATCACGGGAACGTAGATCGCGGGAACGACCGCGACATGCACCCGGGTGACCTTGTCGATGAGCGACGAGCGGAACATCGGCGGCGACGCGCGCAGGTACTCGTTGCGCGGCGTGCCGGCCGGATCGGGGTGCTGCGGATCCCGGAGTGCCTCAAGAATGCCCATGCTTCACCTCGCCTCGCTGCGATTCCCGCGCGTATGCAACCACATGCGCGGGAAGAATTCAGCGGGGGAAACCCGGATTCAGCGAATCAGGACCGGCGTTCCCACGGGAACCCGCGGGAAGAGGTCGATCACGTCGGGCACGCGCATACGCAGGCAGCCGTGCGAGGCGGCCGATCCGACGCTCCACGGCTCGCCGGTGCCGTGGATGCCGACGCCGTCGGTGATGCCCATCCAGCGGGCCTTCAGCGGGTTGGCGGCCGTGCCGCCGGCGACGGTCGATCCGCCGAGTTCGCCCGCCCACGGGCTGTTCGGCACCGACCACACCGGGTTGACCTGCTTGTCCTGGATGCGGAACAGACCCTCGGGCGTCGGGTTGCCGGGACGGCCGATCGCCACCTGGTAGGTCTTGCGGAGCTTCAGGTGCTTGAACAGGCGCAGGGTGAAGGTGGCCTTCTCGATCGTGATGATGGTGCCGTTGCTCCGGCGCAGGTCGTCCGCGTTGACGGCGGGGCGCGTGCGCGTGACCCGCGGCTTCAGCAGGCGCGGCGCGGTGGGGTCGTCGGCCGCCGCATCGATCGCGGCAGCCAGCACCGCCCGGTCGAGCGCCACGCCGAGCTGCGCGCGGTGGACGCGCAGACGACGGATGCCGATGGCGAGCGTGGCGTCCTGCGCCGGGCGGAACACGCCGGCGGCGACCTGCGCGACGAACGCCGTCACGGGAATGCGCGCGTGGCTGAGCTTCAGGTCGACGATCGCGCCGTACGCCGCGCCGCCGCTGTCCGGGCCGGCCGGCGAGGTGGCCGTCGCGACCGCGCGGCGGGCCGTCGCGGCCGCGCTGAAGCGGACCTTCAGCGCTGCGCCGTCCAGGACGAAGCGCTTCCCGGCCGCGCGCACGACGACATCGCGCGAGAGCCTCGGCGTCAGGCTCTGCTCCAGGCGCGCCGTCGCCTGCTCGACCGTCAGACCCGACAGGTCCACCCCGCCCGCGCTGACGTTCGCGCCGATCCGCGGGGCGTCCTGGGCGAGCGACGGCGCGGGCGCGCAGAGCGCCCCGGCGACGACGAATGCCGCGCTCAGGCGGCGGTTCACGGCGGCGGACATCGACCGCCGAGGGTAGCCCGGGAGGGCAGCCCGGTGCGCAAGCAGCCGTTCAGCTCAGGCGACGACGCGCAGGCGCCCGCGACCCGCCGAGGCGTTGTCGCGGAAGAACTGGTCGATCCACGGCCACGTCGTGCGCGCGGCGCTGCGGCCGGCGAGCACGCCGAGGTGGCCGCCGGGCGCCGTCTCCAGGTGGACGTCGGGCGATCCGGTCAGCAGCGTGCCGACGTGGTGAACCGCCTTGCGCGGCGCCAGCACGTCGGCCGAGCCCGCGATCGCCAGGACCGGGACGCGCACGTCGGCCAGGTCGATCTCGCCGTCGCCGTCAACGAGCTCCAGGCGGCCGTCGGCGAGATCGTTGACGCGGAAGAAGCGGTGGTACAGCTGGCCCATCGTGCGGCCCGGATAGGCGTGCATCTGGTCCATGAACTTGTCCACGGCCTCGACCTGCGCGAGCCACTCGCGGTCGTCCAGGTGCATCGCCGTCGCCAGCGGCCGCGTGAGGTACTTGTCGATCGACGTCAGCTGGAACGCACGCTTGACGATCGGCGCGGGGGCGCCGCCGAGCGCGCGGTAGATCGCTGTGCCCAGGAAGCCGTTGGTCACGTTGGACAGCGGGCGGATCGGCCCGGCGATCCGCACCTCGGTGAAGTCGAACGGGCTGGCGATCGTGGCGATCGAGTTGACCGGCAGGCGCTCGTCGGCGGCCAGGGCCAGCAGCGCCATGATGCCGCCCAGGCACCAGCCGACGATCTGCACCGGGCGGCCGCCGTTGTCCTCGCTGACCTTGCGGATCGCGCTCGGCAGCACGTCGCGGACCCAGAACTCCAGGCCCAGGTCGCGGTCGGAGAAGGCGATGTCGCCGTACTCGACGAGATAGGTCGGGTGGCCCTGCGCGAGCAGGTGACCGGCGAGTGAGCAGTCGCGGCGCAGGTCGAAGCAGACGCTGGGCGCGGCGAGCGGCGGGACGAGCAGCACCGGCAGGTCGTGCTGCGTCGTATCGCTGGCCGGCAGGTAGCGGTAGATGACGCGCTTGGGCGCCTCGTCGACGATCTGCGCCGGGGTGCGGCGCAGATCCGCGACGCCGCCGCGGAAGAGCATGTCGAACACGTTCGCCGCCGCGTGACCGAGGGTGCCGGGTGTGGGCAGGAGCTGCATCGGGTGGCCGGAGTCTAGTCCGGGCGCTGGCTCAGCCGGCCGCGGAGCGACCGCGCCGCGCGCGGCGCGCCGGGTTGAAGCCCAGCAGCGCCGCCGACAGGCGCTCGGGCTCCTCGAGCTGCGGGCAGTGTCCGCAGCCGGCGAGCTCGACGTGCTCGGTCGCGGGCAGCGCTTCGAGCACGTGCCGCGCGCCCTCGTGCGTGACCATCCGGTCGCGGTCGCCCCAGACGAGCAGGACGGGCACGCGGATCGCGGCGATCGGCGGCGGGCTCTGCAGCTCCGGCAGCAGGCGGCGGCCCATCGCGAGCACGTGGTTGAGCTTGCGCACGCTGGAGTGGTGGCTCGTGAACATGCGGACCAGCTCGTCGGGCGCCTCGCCCGGGCGCGAGAACGCCAGCTGGCGGTAGACCTGGCCCAGCAGCAGCCGGATGACCGCCTCGGGCAGCGGGACCGGCGAGGACAGGACCGTGCGCAGGACGACGTCCCGCTCGATCGCGGCGAACCAGCGCGGCATGTCCAGTCCGGCGGGCGCGATCGGCGCGATGCCCAGGAGCGGCAGCCGCGTGTCCGCGCCCAGGCGCAGCGCCACGACGCCGCCGAGCGAGTTGCCGGCGAGGATCACGGGCTCGCCGGCCTCCTGCGCGACGCGCTCGATGAGCTCGGAGACGAGCGCGTCGTACTGCGGCAGGACCGGCCCGTCGACGAGGCGGTCGGCCTCGCCGTACCCGGGCAGGTCGATCGCGATCGCGCGGCGCCCCTCGCGCGCGCAGTGCTCCAGCACCAGGCGCCACGTGTCGGCCGAATCCGCGTAGCCGTGGACGAAGACCAGTGGCGGTCCCTCGCCCTCGAGCTCCAGCGCCCGCGTCGTGCGGCCGCCCAGCTCGAGCCGGTGTTCGAACAGCGGCTCTCGCATATCCCCCGCCAAGTTGTACCGCGCGCGGCGGGCGGCTGGCCGCACAGCCAGGGCGGCGGGGCGGCGGGGCGGTCGGGCGGTCGGGCGGTCGGGCGGTCGCCGAGACGATCGCGGCCCCGTGCGACCGTCACTCGACGACCGCGCGCAGTTGTGGTGCCCCTGGCGCCGACACGTGCGCGCGGTCGGGTGGGGCCCGCCGCCTGAGCCCGCCGGCAGTCCTACGCCCGGCCGTACGCCGGCAGGTGCGCGCCGACGATCGCGGCGCCGCCGTCGGAGCAGAGGAACGCGATCGTCGCGGCGAGCTGCTCGGGCGTGACCCAGGCCGACGGGTCGGCGTCCGGCATCGACGCGCGGTTGCCCGGCGTGTCGATGACCGACGGCAGGATGGCGTTGGCGCGGACGCCGTCGGCGCGGTACTCGACGTCGAGCGCGTCGATGAAGCCGAGCACGGCGCGCTTGGCGATGCCGTAGGCCGCGCCGCCCGAGAACGGCTGCAGCGCCGTGCGCGAGGAGACGCAGACGACCGCGCCGCCGCCGGCGGCCAGCAGCGCGGGGAGCGCCGCGCTCGTCACGAGCCAGGCCGGCCGCAGGTTGAGCCGCAGCTGCTCGTCCAGCACCTCGGCATCGGTCTCATGGATGCGCCCGCCCGCGGCGAACCCGCCGACGAGGTTGACGACGGCGCGCAGGTCGGGCCCCGCTGCGTCGGCGACGTCCTGCGCGGCGGCCGGATCGAACAGGTCGGCCCGCACGAGCGTCAGCCGCTCGTGGGCCGCGACCCGGTCGAGCTCGCGCTCGTTGACCCACGGCACGACGACGGACCAGCCGTCGGCCAGGAATCGCCGCACGACGGCGGCGCCGAGCCCGCCGGTGCCGCCCGTGATGATCGCGGTCTGCTGTGCCATCGCCGTCAGATCTCCCTCGTCGCTTGCGACCTGCCTGTCATGACCGCCGTCTCCGACCTGTCCGACTTCGTTTCTACCGTTCCCGTCGTGCTGCTGCGTGACGCCACCGACGGTCAGGACATCGACCAGGTCCTCATGGTCCGAGCGGCCGAGACGCGCTCGACCAAGTCGGGCGGGAGTTTTCTCAAGCTCACACTCGGCGATCGGACGGGCGGGCTGACCGCGAACGTGTGGGAGGACGTCGATGCCGATCGCGCGCTCTGCGTCGCCGGCACCGCCGTCCACGTGGAGGGCCGCTACGAGGTCCATCCCAAGTGGGGCCCGCAGCTGCGGATCGCGCGAATCGCCGCAGCGGAGCCCGGCACGTACGACGAGGCCGACCTGCTCGACGGCCCGCCGCGCAGCCTCGCGCAGATGGAGCGCGACCTCGAGCAGCTCGTCGCCACGGTCCAGGACCCGCACCTGCGCGGCCTGCTCGACCGCCTGCTCGGCGCGGACACGCCGACCGGCGCGGCCTTCCGCGCTGCGCCGGCCGCCAAGTACTACCACCAGGCCTACACACACGGCCTGCTCGAGCACTGCCTGTCGGTGGCCCAGGCCGTCGGCGCGATCAGCGCGACGTTCCCCGGCATCGACCGCGACGTCGCGGTGACCGGCGCGCTGCTGCACGACATCGGCAAGCTGGAGGCCTACACCTCCGGCTCCCCGGCCATCGACCTGACCGACGACGGGCGGCTGTCCGGCGAGATCCCGCTCGGCTACTACCTCGTGCGCCGCGCGATCGAGGACCGGCCCGGATTCCCGCCCGAGCGCGCGCAGGCGCTGCTGCACATCATCCTCAGCCACCACGGGTCGCTCGAGCACGGCAGCCCGGTCGTCCCGCAGACCCGCGAGGCGACGCTCGTCCACATGATCGACAACCTCGGCGGGCGCCTGGGCAGCTTCGACCGGCTGCAGAAGGAACTGTCCCCCGGAGCGGCCTGGTCGGGCTTCGACCGGGCGCTGGGCGGCGGCGCGTTCTTCGGCTCCGCGGCCCAGGACGACGCCCGCGCCGCCGCCTAGCGCCGGTTCTTCGCCGGATTCGCGCCGAAGAACCCCGCAAATAGCGACGCTCGGGCGCGACCTGCATTCCCCGCGCGCGGCCCGCCTCTAAGGTGGCCGGAGCATGGCGAAGGACACCGAGAAGCTCATCCGCCAGCTCTCACTGATCTCGTACCTGATGGCGGAGCGCCGGCCCGTCACCGCACTCGAGATCCGACGCGACGTCGAGGGCTACAGCGGGATGAACGAGGACGCATTCGCGCGCCGGTTCTACGCCGACCGCGCGGAACTCGACGCGCTGGGCATCCAGCTCACCGTCGACCGTCCCGCCGACGGCGCCGCGGAGCAGGAGAACTACTCCCTGCGCTCGGAGAACTTCCACCTGCCCGCGATCGCGTTCACCGACGAGGAACTCGCGTCGCTGCAGTTCGCCCTGAGCCTGCTCGACGGCGAGTTCGCGTACGCCGAGCCGCTGCGCCTGGCACTGCAGCAGATCAGCTGGGGCCGGCCGAGCCCGCTGCAGTCGCCCGACCAGGGCTCGCTGGCGCTGGGCATCACCGCGTCGGCCGGCGGGCACGAGCTGTCCCAGCGCCTGGCCAAGGTCGAGACGGCGATCTTCCGCCAGAAGACGATCACGTTCGACTACTACACGATGGCCCGCGACGCGACGGGCCCGCGCAAGGTCGACCCGTACCACCTGCTGTTCCGCAGCGGCCAGTTCTACCTCCTGGGGTATTCGCACGAGCGCGACGCGATCCGCGTCTTCCGCCTTTCGCGGATGCGCGGCAAGGTCGCCTACGCGACGAAGGCCGAGCACGACTTCAAGCGCAACGAGAGCTTCGACCCGCGTGCCTACGCCGCGCGGTCGGAGTGGCAGTTCGGCGACGAGGCCGGGGTCGCCGAGATCTGGGTCTCCGACCGCATCGCGTGGCAGGTCGAGCGCCACTTCGGCCGTTTCGGCAGCGTCCGGCCGGCCGACGACGGGGCGGGCGACATCGTCTTCAGCACCTCCTACGCGAGCCCGCGCCAGATCGTGTCGTGGGTGCTCGGCATGGGTGAGCACGCCCACATCCTGAGCCCGGAGGACCTCGTCTCCGAGGCCGAGGACCGCATCGCGCTGATCCTCGAGCGCCACGACGGCGAGCCCGACCTGGCCGACGCGCTGCCCGTTCCCGAGCCCGACCCCGCCGCCCTGGCCGAGCGCGCCCTGGCCGAGCGCGAGCCGCGCTCCGGTCGCGAGGCCGCGATCCGCCCCGAGCGCTTCGCACGGCTGGTGACGCTCGCCTCGATCCTGATCAACGCCGGCCGCCTGGGCGAGCGGCTGAAGGTCGCCGACGTCTGCACGACCCTGCAGATCACCGACGCCGAGCTGCGCGAGGACGTCGACGTGCTGAACGTCGTCAACTTCGGCGGCGGGTCGTACGTCCTCTACGCCGAGATCCACGACGACGACACGATCGAGGTCGACCCCGAGCCCTACTCGGACAACTTCGACCGCCCCGCCCGGCTGCTGCCCGTGGAGGCCAAGGCGCTGATCGCGGCGATCGACCTGATCGGCGATCACCTGCCCGAGGGCGCGCTGCAGACCGCGCGCGACAAGATCGTCGAGGCGCTCGGCGCCGACCCGCTCGAGCAGGGCCTGCAGGTGGCCGACGCCGGCGCCGATGACTCGAAGATCGCCCGCGTCGTCTCGCGCGCGATCGCCGACCGCAAGCTCGTCTCGCTCGACTACTACAAGGCCAACGAGGACGAGTTCACCGAGCGCGTCGTCGAGCCGTACGCGCTCGTCAACGGGCGCGAGGGCTGGTACGTCGCCGCGTTCGACCCCGAGCGCGAGGCCGTGCGCCACTTCCGCCTGGACCGGGTGCGCCACGCGGCGATCACCCGCAAGCGCTTCACGCCGCGTCCCGAGGTCGACCCCGCCGCGGACGTCGAGGGCTGGCCGCGGACCGGCGAGGTCGAGTCCGCGCGCACCGCGCGCGTCTGGATCTCGCCCGAGCGCGCCCGCTGGGCGCGCGAGGAGCGCGCCACCAGCCAGGACCTTGCCGACGGCGCCGTGATCGTGGACCTGAGCTTCGCCGGCGAGGACTGGCTCGTGCGCGAGGTCCTCAAGGAGGCCGGCGACGCCGCGGTCATCGAGCCGCCCAAGGCGCGCAAGGCCGTCCTGGCCGCCGCGCGCCGACTGCGCTCGCGGGCGCGGGCGTAGGGACGCCGGCCCAGGCTGGCGACCTGTCGCCCGCACGATCGGCCGAGTTCAGGCGAGCTTCGCGCAACTTTGCACCCCTGAGGTGTACAACGGCGCGAACCTCTTGACCGGGCCGCGCTGGCGACATTCCCGAACGCTGGCGCAGGCGAGCGTCCCGCCGCCCGTGGCCCGTGGGCGCGTCTCACACTTCGCAGACTGCGATGGCTGGGGCGTCGCGGCGGGCCTTCTCGGTCGTCGTGCTGAGATCTCCGAGCGCGGTGTATGTGACGCCGTCCGGGTCGAGGTCGAGAGCGGCGGCGTCGTCGGGCTCCAGGCGTTCGACGAGCGCCTTGGAGGCGAGCGTGAGCCCGCCGGTGGCGCACGCCTCGATCCGTGCCGCTTCATTCACCTCGTCGCCAAGGGCGGTGACCTCCGCTCGGCCGGTCGTGTTGACGGCGCCGACGTAGAGCGTCGAGCCCCAGTGCAGTCCGAAGCGCAGCACGATGTCGTCGGGCTCCAGGCCGCTGCGAGCCGCCACATCCCCGAGCGCGCCCTGGAGTGCGCGAGCGGCCGAAATGCAGGCTCTCGCCGCGGCGGACTCCGACCCGGTGGTCTCGGCGAGGAAGAACGCGACCACGCCATCGCCGACGTGCCGTCCGACAAGCCCGCCCTCGTCGATCACGCACTGGTCGGCAGCGCGGACAAGGCGTCGGCCGAGCGCGAAGTAGCTGGCGGTTGACAGCCGCCGTGCCAGCGGTGAGGACCCCTCCAGGTCGGCGAACAGGATCGCCGCCGGGCGCCTGGCGGGCCTGGACACCCGTAGCATCAGCTCAAGGTGGCGCAGGTCGCTGATCGCCGCCATCGTCCCGAGCGTCGTCATGCTCGCCGCGGGCTTGTTGATCAGGACGGTCCCGGCCAGTGCTCCGTCCGCCCGGCGCACGCGCCATCCGATGAACTTGATGTCCCGATCGTCGTTGAGCGCGAAGCTGTTGACGACGAACCCGATCGTCTCATCCGACGACGGTGCGAGCCCGTCCAGGAACTCATGCAGCGACGGATCCACAAGGGTCCGCAGCTCCTCGAGGCCCCCCGGAGTGTCCGCGAGCAGCCAGCCGCCGACACCCCTCAGGATGGTGCCCAGCCGGGCTGGCGAGTTCGGGCCGACAGGCCAGCCGCCGACCACCTCCACGGCCTCCGGCCCGAAGGCGTGGAAGCCGGCGGAGGTCGGCGCCAGCGCCCCGGCACCGAAGGACACGCGCAGGGCGTCCGTGATGTATGCCAGTCGCCAACGGTCGTCGAAGACCCAGGCCCAGTGCTCGGCCTCTTGCAGCACCGCGGCGGCCTGCGCGAGCGCCGGATCCTCGGGCAGCGGGAGTGTGGCCTGATCGACGATCGCGCGACTCTACCCGCGTCAGCCCGCCGGCTGAGGACCTCCGCGGTTGGACGCAGGCGAGCGTCTCGCCGCCCCGACCATCCCACCTCGATGCTCGGAGCGAGCACTCAGGCAGGACGGGCCACCGGCCGCTGCGCCGCCGGCGACATTCCCGGACGCCGGCCCGGGCGGTGGCCGTCTCGCCGCTCGAGCGCTCCGCAGACCCAAGGCGTGCTATCCGCGCTGATGCACCGCTGAGGTGCACGACGGCGCGAACGTGGCCGGGCATCGCGTCGGACGACGAGGGCCCGATACGGTCCCGCGCATGGCCAGCAAGCGCAGCGCGATCGCGATGACCCATGCCGAGGTGCGGGCACTCCTGGACGCGGAGCGCACCGTCATCTGCGCCACCAACGGGCGCGAGGGCTGGCCGCACCTGATGCCGCTGTGGTTCGTCGTCCGCGACAGCGGCCCGGACGGCACGCCCGAGATCTGGGCCTGGACGTTCGCCAAGTCGCAGAAGACGCGCAACCTCGAGCGTGACCCGCGCGCGACGCTGCAGATCGAGACCGGGGAGGAATACCACCTGCTCCGCGGCGTGATGTTCGAGGCGGACGTCGTCGTGCACCGCGACGTCGAGACGGTGCTCGGGGTCGGCCTCGACGTGTTCCGCCGCTACGCGGGCGGCGCGGAGGGCGAGCTCGCCGACGAGGTCACGCAGATGGTCACGGCGCAGGCCGTCAAGCGCGTCGCGTTCCAGTTCGCCGAGCGCCGCCGGGCGAGCTGGGACCACCGCAAGCTCGGCGGTGTCTACTAGCCTCAGCTGCCCATGGACCGCCTCAAGGGCCTCATCCTGTCGGGCGGCAAGGGCACGCGCCTGCGTCCGATCACGTTCACGAGCGCCAAGCAGCTCGTGCCGGTCGCCAACCGTCCAGTCCTCTTCTACGGCATCGAGGCGATGGCCCGCGCCGGGATC
>JBKJRO010000021.1:0-10646 GCA_046594555.1 Solirubrobacteraceae bacterium | reverse complement strand
AGTACCGCCACGGAGATTCGAACTCCGGTTTCCGCCGTGAGAGGGCGGCGTCCTAGTCCCCTAGACGATGGCGGCCTGGGGTCGGTGAAGATAGCAACACCGAGGGTCCCCGCCCCGGGTGCCGCTGCTATCGTCCGCCGCCGCTCGCGGATGTGGCGGAACTGGTAGACGCGCGGCGTTCAGGTCGCCGTGGGAGAAATCCCGTGGAGGTTCGAGTCCTCTCATCCGCATGAGCTGAACGCCCCGTCCGCCGCGGGGCGTTCGTCGTTCAGCGGCAGCCGTGGACGGCGTCGCGGATGTCGGCGCGGCACCACTGCCGCGACTGCGAGCCGGACCGAAAGCGCGCCTCGACCCTGTCGCGCTTGCCGACAAGGTCTCGCGCGGTGACCGCGACACTGACGGACATCACCCCCGGCACGCGAGCGACGCGCAGCCAGGCGACCTCGTGGGGCTCCAGGTCCCGGCTGCGCGGGCGGCTCGCGGCGTCGCGGACCGAGACCGCCGCCGGCCGGTCGCCGATCGTCAGCGACGTGATCCGGCACGGCTCGTCACACCAGACCGGCACGAGCAGCGAGCGGCGGTGGACGTCCAGAATCGGGCCTAGCCGCACGGTCGGCGCCCGCGCGTCGGTCGGGAAGCCGTAGGGCACGACGAACAGGCGACTCGCGAAACGGAAGAGCCCGTAGTCCGTGTCGGATGTCGCGCGGACGAAGCCGACGGCTCCCCGAAGGCCCAGATCGATCGGGACGGCCCCGACTTCGCCGCTGACCCGGCGCGGCAGGCCCCACGTGCCATTGGTGCGCCGTCGGAGCTCAAACCAGGCCCGGGTGCGCCAGGTTCCCAGCAGGGCGAGGGTCGCAGCGATGCGGCCGCTCCGATTGCGGACACGCCGGACATTGATGCAGGGACAGCGCTTCACGAGCGCGGGATCGAGTTCGAGCACCTCGGACTGGTCGGTGACGAGCGTCGTCCCGGTCTGAAGCGGCGGCCAGATGCCGGACGGCGGCAGGTCTGCGGCGCCGACCGCCGGGGCACCGAACGCCTGGCCGACGTCGGCTCGCGTGGCCCGCCCAGCCGTCCCGCCGAGCGGACCGGCGGACCATCCGACGGTCACGGCACCGTCGGCGGCGATCGGGCCGATCATCACGGCCCGGGGCTGACTCGCTCCCGGCTCGGCGAGCCCGAGTACCTGCTGCGGAGCGACGTCGCCGCCTGGGTCGCGGACGGCGACGACGGCGGCGCCCCCGCCGGGTTCTGCACCGGCCGCGACGACGACACTCCCGGCCAGATTGCTGCGCACCGACCATCCCGCGTGGTCGCTGTCGCCGGAGATCACCGTCGTCACGGCGGACAGGATCGTCGTCGCAGCGCTGGGCGTCCCGTCAGCCGCGAACGCCTGCGCGCGGATCGTGCTCCCCCGATCCCAGAGCACCAGGAACCGCCCGTCCTCCAGCGCGACGGGAATGACGGCCTGCGCTCCGAGCGCGTCGACCTCGACGGTCGTCCAGGTGCCGTCCGGCCGGCGGATCGCCAGCGCCCGCGCGTTGCGCCCGAGCAGGTGCTCGAACAGGCTGACGACCGCCCCGCCCTGCGCATTGGACGCCGCCGACGTGATGTTCGCCTCGCCGGGCAGCGACAACACGAACTCCGCCTCCCCCAGGAACGGCGTGTGCGCCGACGAAGGAGCGGCGAAGACGAGTGCGATCAGCAGGCCGGCGAGGACGATGGTGCGGTGCATACCGATATGAGAACGCCCGCCGCAGCAGGAAGTAGCGCCCGCCGGCGCTACGCCGCGATCGTCCGCTGGTAGGCGCGCACGGCGAGCGGCGCGCAGATCAGCACGATCGCCGCGATCCAGATCGTGGTGTAGGCCGTCGGGTGGAGCAGCGGCCACGGGCCGTCCGCCGGCGGGCTTCCGCCGGGGTTGCCGAACAGCTGCCGCAGCGCGTTCGCCAGCGAGCTGACCGGATTCCACTCCGCGAAGGTCCGCAGCGCACCGGGCAGCGTGCTCGTCGGCACGAACGTGCTCGCGATGAACGTGATCGGGAAGATCGCGACGAAGGCGACGCCCTGCACCGCCTCGGGCGTCTTGACCAGCGACGCCAGCAGCACGCCGATCCAGATGACCGCGAACGAGAAGCCGATCATCAGCGCGTAGGCGCCGAGGACGTCGAGGATGCCTGTGTGAATCCTCCAGCCGATCGCGAAGCCGGTCAGGGACATCAACACGATCGGCAGCAGCGACTTGATCAGGCTCGCCACGGCGTGGCCGCCCAGCACCGAGGCGCGCGCGATCGGCAGCGAGTGGAAGCGGTCGATCGCCCCGTTCGCGCGGTCGTGTGCCAGCGCGATCGCGACGCCGAACGCGCCGAAGAAGATCGTCTGGGCAAAGATCCCGCCCATCAGGAACTCCTTGTAGCTGCCTCCTCCCGGAACCGCTATCGCCCCGCCGAAGACGTACGCGAACAGCAGCACGAACATGATCGGCTGGATCGTCGCGTCCGTCAGCATCTCGGGCTGTCGCCGCAGGTGGCGCAGCCCGCGCCGAGCGATGACCCAGGTGTCGGAGACGACGGTCGAGCGGGTGGTGCTGGGCGTATCGGTCATCGGGAGTCCTCCGCGAGGGCGGGCACAGCTGCCGGTTCGCCGTCGTCCTGCGGCGGCGCGCCGGTCAAGGTCAGGAACACGTCGTCGAGTGTCGGCTGCCGCAGCCCGATGTCCTCGACGGGAATGGCGGCGTCGCCGAGTTCGCCGGCGAGCGTCGCGACCGCCGCGACGCCGTCGTCCGTCGGCGCCGTGATCGAGCGGTTCGGCTCGGACACCGCCGCAAGCGTCCCGGCGACGCGCTCGACGATCTCGGCGACGCGGCCGACGTCGCTCGCATCGACGCAGACGACATGCAGCTGATCGCCGCCGATGTCGCGCTTCAGGCTGCGGGCGTCGCCACGCGCGATGACGCGGCCGTGATCGATGACGACGATGTCGTCGGCCAGCCGGTCGGCCTCCTCGAGGTACTGCGTCGTCAGCAGGATCGTCACGCCCTCGTCGACGAGCCCGTCGAGGACCGACCACAGCTCGTTGCGCGCCCGCGGGTCCAGGCCCGTCGTCGGCTCGTCGAGGAACAGCACCTCGGGCCGCGCGACAAGCGTCGCCGCCAGGTCCAGCCGGCGCCGCATGCCGCCCGAGTAGTCGCGAACGACCTGGCCGGCCGCGTCGGCCAGCGAGAACTGGTCCAGCAGCTCCGCCGACCGCGCTCGGGCACGCCGGCGACCCAGGTGATGCAGCTCGCCGATCATCGTCAGGTTCTCGTGGCCGGTCAGCAGGCCGTCGACCGTCGCATCCTGCGCCGCGAGGCCGATGCGCCGGCGGACCTGAGCGGGCTCGGCGAGGACATCGATGCCGGCGACGTGGGCGCGGCCCTCGTCCGGCGTCGTCAGGGTCGTCAGCACGCGGACGGCCGTCGTCTTGCCGGCGCCGTTGGGTCCGAGCAGCCCGCAGACCGCTCCGCGCGGCACCGCGAGGTCCACCCCGCCGAGCGCGAGCTTCTCCCCGTACCGCTTGACGAGGCCCGCCGCCTCGACCGCCAGCTCAGACATCCCAGATCCCCGCTAGATCGACGACAGTCCCGTCAATGTACGAGGGCGGCCCGATCGACCTTGAACCGGTCCGACCGCGCTTCAGGGGGAACGACTCGTGACCGGCTCCCCCCCGGGATCACCGGCCACGAGCTCGTCCCTCTGGGAGAGAGGTCCAGCTGCAACGTGCATACCGCACGAACGGAGCTTCGCTCCCGGCCGCGGACGGAGCATCGGTACTTGGCCGCGGGGCGCTCGCGGCTCCGCCGACGACCGGCTGCAGGACCCGGATTCCGGTGCTACCGCGTGCTGACGATCATGCCCGCGCCGACCGTCTCGTTGGTCGCCTCGTCGATCAGGATGAGGCTGCCGGTGGCGCGGTGCTCGCGGTACAGATCGACCGCGAGCGGCGCGCCGAGGCGCAGGTGCACGTGGCCGATGTCGTTGAGCGCCAGGCGGTCGGGCGACGGCGTGCGCTCGAAGGCCTCGGCGTCGAGCCGGTCCACCAGCGCATCGACGACGGCCTTCACCGTCGTGGTGCCGTGCTTGACGAGGACACGCGAGCGCGGCTCGAGCGGCTGCTCGGCCATCCAGCAGACCTCGATCTGCAGCTCGCGCGTGACGATCGGCGGCGCGCCCGGATCGCTGAGGACCTCGCCGCGGGCAGCATCGACGTCGTCCTCAAGGCGCACGGCGACCGACTGCGGCGCCTCGGCCTCGTCCAGCTCGACGCCGTTGACGTCGATCGACCGCACGCGCGAGGTGCGGCCGCTCGGCGACAGCATCACCTCGTCGCCGGGGCGCAGCCGGCCGGACGTGATCCGGCCCGAGAACGCGCGGTAGTCGTGGTGCTCCTGGTCCTGCGGACGGATGACCCACTGGACCGGCAGGCGCAGCGGGCCGTCGACCGTCGCGGCGACGGACGGCGCCGCGTCGAGCACCTCGAGCAGCGTCGGCCCCGCGTACCACGGCGTGTTCTCCGAGCGGCTGGCGACGTTGTCGCCGCGCAGTGCGGACACGGGCAGGATGCCGGCGACCTCGAGCTCCTCGCGCGCGGCGAGCTCGGCGATGTCGGCGCTGATCTGGGCGAAGCGCTCCTGCGAGAAGCCGACGAGGTCGAGCTTGTTGACGCACCAGACGGCGGGCACCCGCAGCAGCGCGCAGATCGCGGCATGGCGACGAGACTGGGCGTTCAGCCCGGTCCGGGCGTCCACGAGGACCAGGCCCAGGTCCGCGGTCGAGGCGCCGGTGACCATGTTGCGCGTGTACTGCTCGTGCCCCGGGGTGTCCGCGAGGATGACCTTGCGGCCGGCGACCTGGAAGTAGCGGTAGGCGACGTCGATCGTGATGCCCTGCTCGCGCTCGGCGCGCAGGCCGTCGGTCAGGAGCGCCAGGTCGACCTCGCCGTCGATCGCGCCGCGGCGGATGCTCGCCTCGCGGATCTGCTCCAGCTGGTCGGGCGGGATCGAGCCGGTGTCGTGCAGCAGGCGCCCGATCAGCGTGGACTTGCCGTCGTCGACGCTGCCCGCCGTCGCGACGCGCAACAGCGGGCGGGTGGCGAACTCCGTGGCCATCAGCGAAGGACTCCGAGGGCCACTAGAAGTAGCCCTCCTTCTTGCGGTCTTCCATCGCGGCCTCGCTGACGCGGTCGTCGGCGCGGGTCTCGCCGCGCTCGGTGACGGCGGTGGCGGCGATCTCGGCGACGACGTCCTCGAGCGTGTCGGCCTGCGAGGCGACGGCGCCGGTGCACGTCATGTCGCCGACGGTGCGGTAGCGCACCGACGTCGTGAACGGCTCCTCGCCGGGCAGCAGCTCGGCGAACTCCGAGTGTGCGTAGAGCATGCCGTCGCGGCGGAAGACCTCGCGCTCGTGCGACAGGTACAGCCCGGGCACCTCGATGTCCTCGGCCATGATGTAGCGCCAGACGTCGAGCTCGGTCCAGTTGGACAGCGGGAAGACCCGCACCTGCTCGCCGCGGCGCACGCGGCCGTTGTAGATCGACCACAGCTCGGGCCGCTGGCGGCGCGGATCCCACTGGCCGAAGTCGTCGCGGAAGCTGAAGATCCGCTCCTTGGCGCGGGCGCGCTCCTCGTCGCGGCGGGCGCCGCCGATCGCGGCGTCGAACCCGTGCTCCTCGATCGCGTCGAGCAGCGTCACCGATTGCAGGCGGTTGCGCGAGGCGCGCGGGCCGGTCTCGTCGCGGACACGGCCCTTGGCGATCGACTCCTCGACCGAGGCGACGATCAGGCGCTCGCCGAGCTCCTCGGCGCGGCGGTCGCGGAACTCGATGACCTCGGGGAAGTTGTGGCCCGTGTCCACGTGCATCAGCGGGAACGGGAAGCGCCCCGGGCGGAAGGCCTTCTCGGCCAGGCGCAGCAGCACGATCGAGTCCTTGCCGCCGCTGAACAGCAGCACCGGCTTCTCGAGCTCGGCGGCGACCTCGCGCATGATGTGGATCGCCTCGCTCTCGAGCTCGGCGAGATCGGCGGACAGGCGGGTTGCGGCGACGGTGGTCATCTCTGGCTCCCTGGCGGCTATCCGTGCAGACCGCATTCGGTCTTGTCGTCACCGGACCAGCGGCCCTCGCGGCCGGTGCCCGGCTTGGTGCAGTGGGTGCAGCCGATCGAGGAGTACCCCTGATCGTGCAGCGGGTGGTAGGGCAGCTCGCGCTCGTGGATCCGCGCCCAGACGTCCTGCTCGGTCCAGTCGGCGAGCGGGTTCAGCTTCCACAGCCCGTGGCGCTCATCCCACTCGACCTTCTTCGCACCCGCGCGCGTCGGCGACTGCTCGCGGCGGATACCGGTGATCCACGCGTCCAGGCCGGCGAGCTTGTCGCGCAGCGGCGTCACCTTGCGCAGCCCGCAGCAGGCGTCCGGGTCGCGCGCCCACAGCTCGTCGCCGTGGGTCGCCGCCTGCTGGGCGAGCGTCGGCCCCTGGGCGCGCTCGACGGTGATCCCGTAGCGGGCCTCGACCTGCTCCAACAGCTCGTACGTCTCCGGGAACAGGACGTGCGTGTCGAGCGCGAAGACGCGTGCGTCGCGCCGCGTCTTGAGCAGCATGTCGAGCAGGACGCTCTCCTCCTGCTGGAACGAGCAGGCGAGCGCCATCGATGGATGGAAGCGCTCCAGGCCCCAGGCGATGACCTCCTCGGCGGTGGCGTCCTCGAGGTCGGGCGGCGCGTCGATGCGCAACTCTTCGACGGTGCTCATACAGACAGCATAATCGAATCCTGATCGGAATTAGGATATTTCTGGCCCAGGGGTACGGAAACGCCCGCGGGAACGACGAAGGCCCGCTTTCGCGGGCCTTCGCCGAGATACCGTCCGGAGCCGCGCCGTGAGGCGGCGGCTCCGCTCGATGGATCTAGAGCTGCGTGACGTTGACGGCCTTCGGGCCCTTCTCGCCGGCCTCTTCGTCGTACGAGACCTTGGCGCCCTCAGCGAGGGTCTTGAAGCCCGAGGCGTTGATCGCGCTGTGATGGACGAAGAGGTCCTTGCCGCCCTCGTCCGGCGTGATGAAGCCGAAGCCCTTGTCGTCGTTGAACCACTTGACAGTTCCGGTGGCCATTTCTGGTCCTCCACTGGGAGTGTGTGCTGCGTACGCGGAGGATGCTGAAAGGCAACGACTGCGGGCGCTGACACTGCTTTGCCGGGTCCTCTGACCCAACCTTGACGGGCGCAGGGTAGCAGCGATTCCGGCGGAGGGGTTGCACGAGAGCGTGCACGGCGCGACCGCGCCCGGACCTACCGCGCCAGCGGGTCGCGCTCGCCGGGATCCCGGCGGCCGTCGTGGTTGCGGTCCTCGCGCCCGTCCGCGACGCCGTCGCGGTCCGTGTCGCGGCGCCGCGGGTCGGTCCGCGTGTGCGGATCGGCGTCGGCGCGGAAGCGGCGCCGGTCGGTGCCCCGGACGATCCCCGCCGGGTCCGCCACCCCGCGGGTGACGCCGAGCTCGAGGCCGTCGGCCAGCCCGTCGCGGTCGCTGTCGCGCCGGCGCGGATCGGTGCGGGTGGTGCGGACCTCGACGCCGTCGCCGATCCCGTCGTCGTCGCTGTCGCGGTCGATCGGGGACGTGCCCAGCCGCTTCTCGCGCGCGTCGCTGAGCCCGTCCCGATCGCGATCGCGAGCGCACAGGTGTGTCCCCGGCACGTACGAGCAGGTCACCGTGCCGCCCCCGGCATCGGTGCCCGGCGGGCGCGGCGGCGTGACGACGGGCGGCGGCGTGACGACCGGCAGCGCCTGCCAGTCCGGCGACTCCTCCGTGCCGCCCGGGAGCGCGGCGAGCGGTCGCTCGTCGGTGCCGTCGGCGGCCATCGTCCAGATGTCGCTGCTGCCAGACCGCAGGCTGGTGAAGGCGATGCGCAGGCCGTCGGGCGACCAGACAGGCCCTTCGTCGAGGCCGGCGCTCGTCGTCAGCCGACGCTCGCCGGCCCCGTCGGCGGCCATCGTCCAGACGTCGTTGCCGGGGTCGTCGCCCTTGGGCCCGCGCTCGAACGCGAGGCGCGCGCCGTCCGGGGACCACGACGGCGCGGAGTCGAACACGCTGTTGGCGGTCAGCACATCCACCCCGCCCGTGCCGCCGGCGTCGGTGACGGCGATCTCGACGTCATCCACCGCGGTCGGCCGGGTGGTGAACGCCAGGCGCCTGCCGTCCGGCGAGATCGACGGGTAGCGCTCGTCGCCGGGGAGCGCGAGCAGCGCCTGCTGAGCAGCGCCGCCGGCATCCATGACCCAGACGTCGCCGCTCTCGTTGTCACCCGGGACGCTGCGGCGGAAGACGATCCGGCCCCCGTCCGGCGACCAGGCCGGCTGCGAGCTGTGATGGTCCCCGCTCGTCAGGATCGCGCGGCCGGTGCCGTCGGCGTTCATCACCGCGATCTGCAGCACGTCGCTCGTGCCGGCACGGCCGACGCGGAATGCGACGCGCGACCCGTCGGGCGACCAGGCGGCCTGCGCCTCCTGGACGTCGGCGGTCGCCGTCAGCGCCTGCAGCCCGGATCCGTCGGGCAGGACGGTGTGCAGATCACCGCCGCTGGAGAACACGACGCGGCCGGCGGCGCCGGGGAAGGAGGCGCCCGCGGGCGCGGCCGCCAGCAGGCCGAGCACGACGGTCGCGGTGGCGAGCACACGACGCATGGGCCGCAGGCTACGCGCCGCGCGGGCCTGCGCGCGGCGGTCCGCATAGGCTTGGCGGCATGCCGCCGACACTCACACTCCACGTCCTGCCCCCCTCCCACCCCTGCCGGACCGTCGAGGCGGCGCTGCGGATCAAGGGCCTGGATGCCGAGATCGTCACGCTCACCGCCGGCGAGCACAACGCCGTCATGGAGGAGATCTACGGCGAGGGCAACCGCACCGTGCCGGGCCTGCTCGTGGACGGCGAGCCGGTGCACGGATCGGTCGCGATCCTCGAGCGGCTCGAGGCACTCGCGCCGGAGCCGTCGCTGTATCCCGAGGCGATCGCCGACGCCGTGCGCGAGGCCGAGCGCTGGGGCGACGCCGAACTGCAGGACCTCGGGCGGCGCCTGCCGTGGGGCGCGCTGCACTTCCGGCCCGAGGCGATGGGGACGTTCGCGGGCGGCGACCCGCTCGATCCGGCGGGCACCGACTTCGCGATCGCCTACATCCGTTCCTCCTGGACCTACCACCGCATCACGGCGGCGCGGCTGGCCGAGGACCTCGCCGGCCTGCCGGCCAAGCTCGACCACATCGACCGCATGGTCGCCGGCGGCATCGTCGGCGGCGAACAGCCGACCGCCGCGGACCTGCAGATGGGCTCGACCATCCAACTCCTGCTGGCGCTCGGCGACGTGCGGCCGCTGATCGCCGGCCGCCCCGCCGAGCGACTGGCACGCTGGTTCGACCCGCGCCCGGGCGACGTGCCCGCGGGCGCGTTTCCGCGGGGCTGGGTGCCTGACGCGGCCTGACGCTCGGTGCTGACGTGGCGCGGCCCATGAACCTCACCGCACCCATCGCCGCCGCCGTCTGCGCCGCCGTGGTCATCGCCCCCGCGGCTGCCGCACCGTCGTCCGCGGCCTGCCCGGCTCGTCATGAGCACGCCGGGTGCCGGCTGCAGCAGGCGCGGTACGCGGGCGCGTCGTTCACCTTCGCCGTCAGGACCGGCGTGGGCGTGGCGTCGGGTTTCGGGGAACTGACGTGCACCGGCTCCAGCGGAGCGCGAGGCCGGCGCGAGGTGATCTACCCGCCGACGCTGACCCGCGCGCAGGGGATCTCGCGCCCCATCGTGGGCCGCACCTACCGCCGTCACTTCGTGATCGGCTCGCACGTCGCCGGGAAGCCGCAGCGCGACGGGACGATCGACCTGACCGTCACCGTCGTCAGCGCGTCGCGGGTGCGGATGACGTTCGCCGAGCACCTGCGTCACGAGGCGTCCGGCAGGACCGACACCTGCGACGGCCGCGCATCCGAGACGCTGAAGCGCGTCGCGTAGCCGCGAGAAGCCCTACTACCCGCCGTTGGCGGCGGCCACGTAGGCCCGGCTCGGCTCGCCGCGCAGCGCGGTCGCCGGCGGCAGCGGGGTGCCCAGCGCGGTCGCTCCGGTGACGACCGGGAGCACGAGCCGCGAGGCGCGCGCGCCGCCGAGCGCGAGCGTGTTCGTCGTCCGGCCCTTGTCGACGCTCGCGAAGTCCCAGCGCGGGCGATCGCCGCCGGGTGCCTGGATCGTCACGCGGATGCGCGAGCCGGCGCGGAAGGCGTGCGCGACCGGGTAGACCGGCACCCGGACGAGCGTGAACGTGCCCTGCGGCAGCAGGGCGCCGTCCGCCTGCAGGTGCGTCGGGACGGGATCCAGCGCCGTCGATGCGCGGGCGTCGAGCTTGCGGTGTGAGGCGCGCAGCCAGCCGTTCTGGACGTAGGTCTCGGCGCCGTCGGGCCGGACCTCGCTCAGCGTGACCTGCAGATCCGTGTCGCGTGCGGAGGACCTGATGTACAGGTCCAGGCTCGAGGACCCGGCGATCACGACGTCCTGCGCCAGCGCGGCGCTGGTGAAGCCCAGGCCCTTGCCCGCGGCGAGCGGCGCCCACCGATAGGGCGGCTGAGCCTTCCAGGCGTCGGT
>JBKJRO010000123.1:0-14594 GCA_046594555.1 Solirubrobacteraceae bacterium | reverse complement strand
GGTACTCGCCGAGAACCGCGGCGAGGGCGCGCCCTGGCTTCGAGGAGCGTTCGACGCGATGCAGGAGACGCCGTTCCACTTCACCACGGTCGGCGCCCTCACCGATCCGGAGCGCCTGCGCGCCTCGTGCGTGGCCAACCGTGGCGAGCCTGGCGCGACGCTGTTCCAGATCAACCACTGGGTCGATACGACCCCGGCCCCCCGGCCCACCAATGCCAAGAAGGTCAATGCCCGCGACGCGTTGCTCGGTCGCATTCGGGCCTGCCGGCGACAGCGAGGGCTGTTTCCGACGCTCGTCGCGGTCGACTTCTACCGGCAGGGCGACCTGTTCGGCGTCATCGACGCGCTCAACGGCGTCAGCGGAGCGGCGGCGGCCGCAGGGTAGGGTTGGCGGCGATGTCCTCGCCGGATGCCAAGCAGCTGATCGCCGCGACGATGACGACCCTCCTGGAGGAGGTGCCGGCCCTGAAGCCGCTGACGCTCGTCGTCGGCGTCGACCTGCACGGCCGCGGCGACACACAGATCTTCCGGCTCGAGCTGCCGTCGGTCACGGTCACGAAGGACCTCGCGATCGACGCCAAGGTCCGGGTCGAGATGCGCCGCGAGGAGTTCAACCGCCTGGCGGAGGAGCCGACGGTCGCCGGCTGGCGCAAGGCGCTGGAGACCGGGCGCGTCAAGGCGACGGGCGTCGATCAGTACCTGAAGCTCATCCTTCAGGTGGTCGAGAAGACCGAGGAGCGGGCCCGCACGCGCAAGGCGCGCCACTAGCGCAGGTCAGCGCTTGGCCCTGGCCTTCGGCCGGGGCGCGGCGAGGACGAACTGGCCGGCGAAGCTGTGGCCGTCCAGCACGACGGTGACACGCACGCGGATCCGGCGCATGCGTCGCAGCGTTCGCCACGCGTGCCGCGACAGCTTGGTGTGGACGGTGAGGCGCTCGAGCTTGCGGGTCCCCGGGAACGAGCTCGTCCCGAGGGCGACGCGCAGCCGCGCGTGCGCGCGGGTGCCGGCGGCGAGTGCCCGCAGCGACGCGAACCGGACCTTCCCGGCGTAGCCGCGGGTCGCGGTGAGGGTGTAGGCGAACGTTCGTGCACGGGTCGCGTAGACGCGGGTCGTCGGCTTGGGGAAGCGCGCGCTGCCGCGGTGGCTGCTCGTGCCGCCCACCGTCGTCCCGGGGGGCTTCGGCGTCGTGCCGGGCGGCGTCGTCGCGGTGGTCGCGGTGGTCGGCGGTGGGTCGGGTGCCGGGGCGGTCGTGAACGTCTGGTCGGCGCCGACGGCGACCGGCGTGCCGCCGCGCAGCGCCACGGCGCGGAAGTGGTAGGTCGTCGCGGGCTGGAGCCCCGAGAGGGGCTGCTCCAGCGGCACGGCGCCGGGGGCGCTGCCGGCAGCGACCGCCGGGCTCTGGTCCCCGTACGCGGTGCTGGTGCCGAACTGGAAGGCGCCGTCGGTGGCCGTGCCGTTGGGATCGACGGTCGCGGCGATCCTCGCCGTCATCGGCGTCACGTCACTCGCGGGGCCGGTCGTCGTCGCGGGCGGCGCCGCGACGGTCGTGGCGCATGCGGCGGGGCGCTGGTCGAGGCCCCACGCGGCGATCGAGCCGCTGTCGATCGTCGCGGTGTCGACGACCTTCAGCTTCCACGTGCCGTTCATCGGGTGGCCGCGCAGGACGCCCAGTGGCTGCTCGGGACGGAAGCTGCCGGTGAACGGGGCCGAACCCCCGCTGACGTCGGTCGCGGCACCGTCGTCGAACACGGTGTTGGTGAAGTTGTTCGACGAGCCGCCGCGCTTGTTGGCGAGCAGGATCGTCGTGCCGTCCGGGGCGATCAGCGTGATCACCAGGTCGGCGTCGAAGCTGTGGGTGATGCTCGGGATCCGGACCTTCAGGTCGTTGATGAGCCCGCCGCCCGGCACCGTCAGCGTCGAGGTGGCGCCGGTGACGTTGTTGTCCGGGATCGCCTTCGGGACGTCGGCGCTGTTCGGGCTCGTGAGCGCGCCGGGGCCGCCGGTCGGAATGCTGAACGGCAGCACCTGGGCACCCTGATCGGTGCTGACCTGCAGGCTCAGGGCGAGCGGTTGGCCGCAGACGTGGTTGGCCGGGACGGTGACCGCGAGCGGGGTCGTCGCGGCGGCGTTCGTCGCGGCGGCGAAGGGCGAGGCCCAGCCGGCCGTCAGGCCGCCGACGACCAGTCCGCCGCCGGCGCTGAGCAGTCCGGAGACCGTCGTCAGCGCGAACGGGTTGGGGTTGCGCAGGGTCTCGGTGATGCGCACGGTCTCGCCCGGCTCGGCGATGCCGTCACCGTCGCCGATCGGGGCCGCGTCGGCGATTGCGGCGCTGACGTGCGAGACGAGCGGCGGCAGGTCGAACGCCTCGGCAGCGCTGGTCGCCGAACTGCTCGGGGTCGTCGCGCTGTAGCCCATGCCGCGGGCGGCGAAGATCTGCCACAGCGCGGCGGCGTTCGTCCCTCCCTGGGCCTGGTCGGCAGCCAGGACCGCGTTGCGCTCGTCCAGGAACGAGGGGTTCGCGGGTGACAGGCGCATCGCGCCCGTCACGAGCGCCTCGGCGGTCGCCGAGCCGAGCGCCCTGCGGATGTCCCACAGCGTCTCGGCCCAGATCTCGCCGTCGGCGTGGATGTCGGTGCCGTTGACCCTGCCGAGGTCGCCGAAGGTGTAACCGCCGGGCCCCGAGGCCGGGGTTCCCGGACAGTTCGGGCTCGCCGACCCCACGGAGCAGTCGAGCGCCTGGGTGCGGATGCCCGGCGGGCCGCCGGCGATCGACCCGCCCGGGTAGAGGTAGGAGGCGTTCAGCAGTTCGCCATCGGCGGACGTGTCGGCGACGCTGCCCTGGGCGGCCAGGAAGTCGAACGAGTACCAGTCGCTCCAGCCCTCGCCCATCGACTGGGCCTGGTGCGTCGTCAGCCCCGAGCCGTTGCCGATCAGCCGGTTGCTCAGGCCATGGGTGTACTCGTGGTAGACGACGTCGGCGACGTCGGACCCGTTGAGTGGCGGGTTCGTGAACAGGTACATCTGCATCCGCGGGGCGGACCCGTCGGGCGGCGTCGTCATGTTCGCGTTGTTCAGCCCGGCCGAGTCGTTGGCCTCGGCATTGACCGCATCGTTGCCCAGCCCGGGGCCGGCGCCGTCGGCATCGACGACCTCGAAGCTGCGGCTGGCGTGCGTGAAGCCGATCGGCGGGGCGGCGAGGTGGTCGTGGAACGTGTTGACGTAGTAGAAGAGCTGCGTCGTCGCCTGTGCCCTGTTGACCGTCTCGCTCGTGCCGTCCCACGTGCACGCTGCGACGGAGCCGAACAGCGGGCAGTTCGCGCCGGCGTCGATCGGGGTCAGCGGGTAGTTCCAGTCGCTTCCCGAGTTGGGCGCGATGTCCTCGCCCGCGTCGAAGCCGTTGCTGCCGCCGCGGTCGGCGTAGGCGTGGGCGTTGTTGCCGCGCAGGCTCGCGGGGGAGGTCGAGCCCGACAGGCTGAGCCAGGAGGGGTCGGCGCCGAGGTTGACGAGGTGCCCGGTCGCGTCCGTCGCGGATCCGGGATGGCGGTTGAACACCGTGGCCGCGGAGTAGTCGTCGGTCAGCGAATGGCGCACCAGGATGTCGCCGGTCCGGGCGTCGACGACCTCGTCGAACAGCTGCCGGCGAACGTCGTAGGCCAGGACGCGCCAGGCCAGGCGCGACTCCTTGGCGGAGCCGAGCACCGTCAGCGATGCGGTGGCGTCGCCGATGCGCCCGCCGACGTCAGCGGCCGCGATGGCGCGCGCGCGCGCCGCGCTCAGCTGCGGTGTGGTCGACGACAGGCTCAGGCCCGGGACGGCGGAGCCGTGGATCGCGACGAGTCGCCCGTCGTCGGTCACCGTGGCCGCGAGGATGCTGTCGTACGCCGGGACGCCGTCGACCGTCTGCGTCCACTCGAGGGTCGTCACGCCGGCGGGGGTGTGGTCGCGCAGGGTCGGTCGCAGGGCGGCGATGTCGTCATCGCTGAGGCCGAACAGCTCGCGGTGGTCGCGGACGTACGCCAGCGCGACGGCGGCCGGGCCTCGCTCGCTCGCGCCGGTCAGCAGGCCGTCGGTGCGCTGGACGACGCGCGCGCCGCCCGCCACGGGGTCGGTGGTGACGACGCCCTCGGCCCCGAGCTTGCGCCGCAGCGTGGTCCGCGCAGCCAGCGTCGAGGCGTCGATGCCCTGCGGATCGGCGGTGCGGACGTCGATCTCACGCTGTGGCAGGGGCGCGAGCGAGCCGGCCTGCGCAGGGGCGACCGCGACGCTGAGCGCCAGGATCACCGCTGCGGCCATGCCGCTCAATCCCCGAGGCATCGCTTCCCTTCTGCCGTTGCCGCCGACCCGGTGCACGAGTCGATCATGGGACGGTAGGCAGGCGGCGCGGCCCGGTCGTCCATTCGTCCAGGTCCGCCGGAGCATGCGGAAGCGCCCGGAACGGGCGCGGTTGCGGGGGACACGGGCAGGGATCGAGGATGCACCTACCTCGTGCGTCGTCCGTCCGGCGCGCGAGCTTGAGGCCTGCAGGGGGTGCGCCGCCGCCGTGGATACGGGCGGTTCGGATAGAACCCCCGGACGCGATGGACGTGACCGGCTACCTCATGGCCTTCGGGCTGGCGACCGCGTCCGGGCTGAACGCGTGGGTCCCGCTGCTGGCGACGGGTCTGCTCGCGCGCCACACCGACCTGGTCGACGTCAGCGGGTCGTTCGCCGTCCTGACGCACACGCCGGTTCTGATCGCCCTGGCACTGGTCGCCGCCGTGGACTTCGTCGGCGACAAGGTGCCGACCGTCGATCACGCGCTGCACGCTGCCGGCACGGTGATCGCGCCCGTGACGGGGATCCTCGCGGGGCTCGCCTCGACGAACGCGCTGGACGTGTCGCCGGCGCTGGTCGCGGTCATCGGCCTCGTCGCGGCCGAGACGACGCACGGCACGCGGATGGCGATCCGCCCGTTCTCCACCCTCGGAACGGCTGGGATCGGCAATCCGGTGCTCTCGCTGATCGAGGACGCTGGCGCGCTGGGCCTGTCGGTGCTCGCGATCGCGCTGCCGGTGCTGGCCCTGGGGGTCATCGTTCTCGCGGCGATCGTCGCGTGGCGCGTGCTGCGCCGGCTGCGCCGGCGGCGGTCCCGGCCGGCGGCCGGGACCTGACGGCCTCAGCAGTGGGCGGGCTCGAGCATGTCGGCGAGCGCACGGCTCACCATCACCTCGCCGGTGATGGCACCGATGCGCTCGACGCCGAACTCGGCGAGGTCCTCCGCCACCCACTGGGCGGCGATCTCCATCGACCGCTCGGCATCGCCGCCGTCACGGAAGATGCTCACCGACATCACCGTGCGGTCGCCCGTCGCGATGGCCTGGTAGCCGATGAACCCGGGTTCGTGGGCGAGCGCGTCGGCGAAGTCGCGGTCGACGCGATGCATCAGCTCGTCCATCGACCCGGTCGCGAACCTGTAGGTCCGGATGCTGGCAAACATCACAGCTCCCTTCAGTCGGGGTGGGAGCCCCCGACACTACGCCCGCTGCGGGGCGCGCACAACGACGCCGGCGCGCCAGGCCCGGCGCGCCGCGCTACAGCTCGGCGCCGCCGTCGTAGAGCTTGCGCACGGTGACCTTGCCGGGCGCCGCGTCCATGCACAGGCGGCACAGCACGCACTCGTCGAGGTTCTGCTCGTGGAGTTCCAGCGAGCCGCTCTCGCCCTGCCCGAAGATGTCGACCGGGCACACCTCGGTGAGCTTGGCGGCGACGGCCGCGTCGGCGGCTGCCGCGTCGTCGACCTCGACGCCGATGAACGTCGCGTCGGCCCTCATGCTGCGCTCCTCTCGGCGATCTTCGCCTTGATGATGGTCGGGATCTCGGAGATCTCCTCGGCGACGGTGATGCCGGCCTCGGCGAGGCGGGCGATCTTCTCGGTCGCGGTGTCCTCCTTGCCCTCGACGATCGTGCCGGCGTGGCCGAAGCTCATGCCCGGCATCTCGTCCATGAACCGGCCGGCCATGAAGGCGACGATCGGCAGGCGCGAGTCGTTGTCGGTCACCCAGCGCGCGAGCTCGGCCTCCATGCGGCCGCCGGGCTCGGTGTAGATGACGATGCCCTGCGTCTGCGGGTCGGCCTCGAAGAACGGCATCAGCTCGGCGTAGCTGGAGCCGATGATGGCGTCGCCGCCGATCGAGACGGCGGTCGACTGGCCCAGGCCGGCGGCCGTCAGCGTCGAGGACATCTCGGTCGTCATGCCGCCCGAGCGGGAGATGACGCCGATCGGGCCGGGGGAGTACGCCTTGGCGGCGTCCTTCGCCGGGCCGCCGATCCCGCCCATCTTGATGACGTCGGGGACGATGATCCCCAGGCAGTTGGGGCCGATGATCCGGGCGCCGCGCATCGTGGCGAGCTCGACCATCTCGGCGACGTCGCGGCGCGGGATGCGCTCGGTGACGATGACGATGATCTTGATGCCGTTCTCGATCGCCTCGAAGACGGCGTCCTTGGTGAACGCGGGGGGCACGGTGACGACGGAGCCGTCGATCGGCCCGCCGTGGTGGGCGACGGCCTGGGCGACGGTGTCGAACACGGGCACGCCGTGGACCTCGCGGCCCAGGCGGCCCGGCGTGACACCGCCGACGACCTTGGCGCCCTTGCCGTAGTCCAGGCACTCGCGCGTCAGGTTGACGGCCTCGCGGCCGGTGATGCCCTGGACGATGAACGTCGTGGTCTCGTCGACGAGGATGGACATCAGGCCGCCGCTCCGATCTTCTCGACGGCGCGGCGCGCCGCCTCGTGCATCGACACCGAGCGGTCGGCGTATTCGACGCCGTACTTCTCGAGGATCTTGAAGCCCTCGTCCTCCCAGGCGCCCGGGATCCGGAAGATCGCGATCTTCTCGGCGGGGTCGTACCCCAGTTCCAGGCAGGCCTTGACGACGCCGCGGGCGACGATGTCGACCCGGGTGTTCGAGACGATCGACATCATCACGGCGATCTTGTCGACGCCCGGCTTCTGCAGGACGAGCTTGGCCAGGCCGCAGGCCTTGGCGACCGACGGGTTGCCGCCGATCTCGCAGTAGTTCGCAGGCTTGCCGCCGTGGGCGCGGACCGCGTCGAACAGCGTCAGCGATCCGCCGCCGGCGCCGATGACCAGGCCCAGGTTGCCGTCGAACTCGGTGACGTTGCCGGCGACGCCGCGGTGGTCCATCGCGTCGACCGCCTCGCCGGCGAGCTCGAACGGTGTGGGCTCGCGGGCCTCGCGCGTCTCGTCGTCGCCGACGCCCAGGTCCTTCAGCAGCTGCTTGTGGCGGCCGCGGGCCTCGTTCTCCATGTCCATGTGCGCGTCGAGCGCGACGAACGAGCCGTCCTTGAGCTTGCCGAGCGGGTTGATCTCCGCCAGGGTCATGTCGTTGTCGACGAACAGGCGGGCGAGCTTCGTGACGATCGGGACGAGCTTGTTCAGGTCGCTGCCGGTCACCCCGGTCGAGGCGATGACCTCCTTGGCGGCGAACTCGCTGAACGGGAGCAGGTTGGAGAAGTGACGGCGGCCGACCTTGTCGGGCTGCTCCTCGGCGACCTGCTCGATGTCGATGCCGCCGACCGGCGAGAAGATGATCACCGGCTGCTTGCGCGTGCCGTCCCACACGACCCCGACGTAGAACTCCTGATCGATGTCGGCCTTGGGGTCGACGAGGATGCCGCGCGGCATGTGCCCGCTGATCTCCAGCTGCAGGACGGTCTCGGCGTGGGCGCGGGCCTCGTCCGGCGTGTCGGCGAACTGCACGCCGCCGGCCTTCATGCGGCCGCCGGAGAGGACCTGCGACTTGATGACCGTCGGCCCGCCGATGCGCTCGGCGATGTCGCGCGCCTCGTCGGCGCTCGTGGTGAACCCGTAGTCGGTGACGGGGATGCCGGCGCGCTTGACGATCTCGCGCGCCTCGTACTCGTAGAACCTCATGGCGTCCTTCTGCCCGGGGGTTGGAACAGCGGCCGGGGAGCCTAGAGGACCAGACAGGCAGCTGGCGTTGTGGCACCCGCCGCAACTTGAGCAACAGAGCAAGGATCAATAGTATGGGCACCCATATGAAAACGACGATCGATATCGCCGACGCACTGCTGGTCGAGGCCAAGGCCAAGGCGGATCGCGATGGGACGACCCTGCGCGCCGTCGTCGAGCAGGGTCTGCGGCTGGTGCTTGCCGGCTCCGCCGGCACAGGACCGCAAGCCGAGGCTTTCGAGCTGCGCCCTTACGGGAGCGGAGGGCTCGTCGGCGGGCTCGAGTGGGACGACGTGCTCGACGAGGTCCGCGACGAGCAGAGTGGCAGGGGACTCGCGTGATCGCCGTCGACACGAACATCCTCGTCTATGCGCATCGAACCGACGCGCCGCAGCACCTCGCCGCGCGCAAGGCACTCGAATCGCTTGCCGCGGATCATTTGTGGGGGCTGCCGTGGCCCGCGGCTGTCGAGTACCTGGCGGTCGTCACCAGTCCGGCCCGCTTCGCCGATCCGACACCGCTGGAGGTCGCGCTTGCGCAGATCGAGGCGCTCGCCCGGACGCCGTCGGCCGTCGTGCTGGTCGAGGCGGCCGACGCGCTGACGCCGTTCGCCCAGCTCGTCCGATCCTCCCACGCGACGAGCCGGACGATCTACGACGCGCGCATCGCCGCGCTGTGCCTCAGCCACGGCGTGCGTGAACTGTGGACCGCGGATCGCGACTTCGCCCGCTTCCCAAAGCTCCGCACGCGCAACCCGCTGGTGGGGTAGGAGCGGGCTACCGGGGACGGTCGCCGGCTGGGTCAGCGTTTCAGCACGATCTTGCGAACCGCGCTGGCATCGACGCCGGCGGCGTCCGTGCACACGAGCGCCAGGTAGGCGGTGATCCGCTTCGCCTTGCGCAGCTTCGCGCGGTACTTCGACGAGATCTTCAGTGTCGCCGCGAAGCTGCCGCTCGCCCCGACCGTCGCGGCCTTGCTGCCGATGACGGTCTCGGTCTTGCCGACCTTGAGCCGCTTGGCCTCCGGCGCACGCAGGACGAGTCCGGCCACCGCCGAGCAGGCCCCGGAGAACGTTGCGGTGAACTTCAGCGCCTTCCCGGAGAGCAGCGATCCGAGCTTGGCGGTCGCCCCGGCCTTGACGCCGACGGTGAGCGGCGTGCCTCCGCCCGCCGGTGGCGGCGTGCCGCCCGCCGGTGGCGGCGTCCCCGTGGTCGACTGATCCAGCGACTCGCAGTCGCCGATGATGTCGAAGGTGTCGATCGCATCGGCCACCGCCGAGTCCGCGCCGAACCCGCAGGAGAGCGCGTCGATCTCGCCGTCACGAGCGTTGAGCGTGTCGTTGCCGAAGTCCAGCCCGGTGCCGGCGCCATCGCCGAACATGCTGTCGACGCCGGGGCCGCCGGTGAGCGTGTCGTCGCCGACGTACCCGGTGAGGCGGTCCCTGCCGTCGCCGCCGTCGAGCGTGTCGTTCCCGCCCCTGCCGTCGAGCGTGTCGTTCCCTGGGCCGCCGTTGATCGTGTCGTTCAGAGCAGAGCCGCGCGCCGTGTCGTCGCCCGCGCCCATGTCGACGATCACCTTTGGCGCGTTCGTGATCACATCCTCCGCCTTGAAGGTGTCGTCGCCGCCGCCGAGGTTCACGTTGGCGACGAGCCCGTCACCGAGGTCGCCGCACTCGACCGTGTAGTCGCCCCGGTCCACGCAGCTGCCGGTGTCGAAGCTGACACCCCCTGCATCCCTCACCCGGAGCGGGCCGGGGCTGCCGACCGAGGGCATGGTGACGAAGTTGGCCTCGTCGCCGCCGGTGATGGTGAGCGTGTTGCCCGTCCGCGAGACGTAGGTGGTCGCGAGTGCGGGTGCGCTCAGGGACAGGAGGAGGGCCGTCGCGATCGCGCCTGCCAGTGCCGTCCGCTTCATCGCCTCCTTGCCTCCCCGCTCGCTGAACCGGCGGCCATCATGTCACGTCCGGCCCACCCGCGACCGTTGTCAGAACCCGTACTGCTCCTTGAGTTCCGGGTCCTTCTCGGCGAGCATCTCGGCGAGCTGGACCATCACCTGGCACTGCTTCCAGGTGGCGTCGTCCTGCATCTTGCCGTCGATCATGTGGACGCCGCGGCCGTCGGGGATCGCCTCGATGACCTTCCTGGCGAACTTCACCTCGGCGGGATCGGGCGAGAACACCTTCTTCGCGATGTCGATCTGCACCGGGTGCAGCGACCAGGCGCCGACGCAGCCAAGCAGGAAGGCGCTGCGGAACTGCGCCTCGCACGCCTCGACGTCGCGGATGTCGCCGAACGGGCCGTAGAACGGGAGGATCCCGGCGCTCGTGCAGGCGTCGACCATGCGGGCGATCGAGTAGTGCCACGGGTCCTGCTGTGCCGTGGCACGGACCTGGCCCGGGACGATCGCGCCCTCGGCGTCGAGCTCGGGGTCGCTGATCGACACGTACCCGGGGTGGCCGCCGCCGACGCGGGTCGTCTTCATCCGGCGCGAGGCGGCCAGGTCGGCCGGGCCGAAGCTCATGCCCTGCATGCGCGGGGAGGCGTAGGCGATCTCCTCGACGTTGGCGACGCCGAGCGCGGTCTCGAGGATCGCGTGGACCAGGATCGGCCGCCGGATGCCGGCGCGTGCCTCGAGCTGGGCGAGCAGGCGGTCGACGTAGTGGATGTCCCAGGCGCCCTCGACCTTGGGGACCATGATCACGTCGAGCTTGTCGCCGATCTCGGTGACGAGCGTCGTCAGGTCGTCGAGCACCCACGGCGACTCGAGCGAGTTGACCCGGGTCCAGAGCTGCGCGCCGGACAGGTCGAGCTCCTTGCCGACGCGCACCAGGCCGTGGCGCGCGGCCTCCTTGTTCTCCACAGCGACGGCGTCCTCGAGGTTGCCGAGCATGATGTCCGACTTCGCCGCGATGTCGGGGACCTTCGCCACGATCCTCTCGTTGCTGGGGTCGAAGAAGTGGATCATCCGCGAGGGCGGGAACGGGATCTCGCGGACCGGCTCCGGGGCGCCGGTGGCGAGGGGCTTGAAGAAGTCGCGGGGGTGTCGCATGGGCGAAACGATATTGACTCACGGGTCAGCGAATTGTCCGGGTTGTCATCCTGTGGGCATGACCGATACGAGCACCGACACCGGATTCACCACCGATCAGCGCGAGCGCGAGGCCAGCGGTGCACACCAGTACGGCCGCTACCTCGAGGAGTTCGAGGTCGGCGACGTCTACAAGCACTGGCCCGCCAAGACGGTGACCGAGTCCGACGACCACCTCTTCTGCCTGATCACGATGAACCACCACCCGCTGCACCTGAACGACGTGTACGCAGCGGGCTCCCAGCAGGGCCGCAACGTCGTCGTCGGGCCGCTCGTCTACTCGCTCGCGCTCGGCATGAGCGTCTCCGACGTCTCCGGCAAGGCGATCGCCAACCTCGCCACCGAGGAGCTCTCGCACCCCAACCCGGTCTTCCACGGCGACACGCTGTTCGTCGAGACCGAGGTGCTGGAGAAGAAGGAGTCCAAGACGAAGCTCGACCGCGGCGTCGTCAAGGTCCACACCAAGGTGCTCAACCAGGACGGCGTCCTGGTCGCCGAGTTCAAGCGGCTCGTGCTCGTGCCGCGCAGGACGCCGGGGTCGCCGGCGGGCGACTAGACCTGACGTGGGCGGGATGCTGGCCGCGGACACCGTGGTCTCACGTCCCCCGCTTCCGCCGGGGCCGTACGTCGTCGCCGGCGCCGGCCGTGCCGGTCGCGCCGCCGCCGTGCTGCTCGCGGCGCGGGTCGGCGCGGCCCAGGTCGCCGTGTGGGACGCCGGCGGGCTCCGGCTGGACCCGCGCGCACGGCCCGAGCTCGCGCGCGCCGGCATCGCGCTGGCCGTCGGGGGTGACCCGTCGGTGCTGCTCGGCGAGGCCGGGTGCCTCGTCAAGAGCCCGGGGTTCGCGGCCGGCGCCCCGATCGTGCGCGCAGCGGCCGCCCGCGGCCTGCCGATCCTCGACGAGGCCGAGGCGGCGTGGCGGCTGGACCGGCGCCCGCTCGTCGCGGTCACCGGCACCAACGGCAAGTCCACGGTCACGACGCTCGTCACCGCCATCATGGCGGCCGCCGGCCGGCGACCGGTCATGGCCGGCAACCTCGAGACGGGCCCGGCGCTGTCCGAAGCCGCGGGGGGTCCCGGGGACCTCGTCGTCGCCGAGCTGTCGAGCTACCAGCTCGAGGGCGCACCGCGGCTGCTGCCGGATGCGGCGGCGTTCACCGGGTTCTCCCTCAGCCACCTTGCGCGCCACCGGACGCTCGAGGAGTACGCCGCGCTGAAGCGGCTGCTGTTCCTGCGCGGCGAGCGGGCGGTGCCGGTCGCCGCGATCGGCGGGGAGGGGGACGTTCCGTCGGCGCTCGCCGCTGATCTGGTCCACCAGGGGTCGCGCGTGGCCCGGGTCGCTCGGGCCGGCGACTACCGCCTCACCGGCGAACGGGTGTCGTGGGCCGGGTCGCGCGCATCACTGGTGGCCCCGGGTGGCGCTGTGGCGCTGGAGACCCGCGGGATCGGCCGGCACAACCTCGAGAACGCGGCGGTCGCCTTCGCGCTGGCCGACCTGCTCGGGGTCGCGCGCGATGTGGCGCTGGCGGCGATCGCGGTCGCCGCGCCGGTCCCGGGGCGTTTCGAGCGCGTCGACGACGGCAGGGACGTCGCGGTGGTGGTCGACTACGCGCACAATCCGGACGGCATCGCCCGCGTCGCGCAGGCCGCCCGCGACCTGGCTCCCGGCCCGGCGCGCCTCCATCTGCTCATCTGCGCCCCGGCGTTCTACGACGACTCCCAGCAGCGCGCCATGGGGCGCGCCGCCGTCGCAGGCGCCGACCGGCTCGTCGTCACCACGGACCGCTGGACGGTCACCGAGCCGGCCGAGCCGCCCGCGGCACTGCTTGCGGGCGCCGGTCACGGTGCCGAGGTGGTGCCGGAGCGCGCGACGGCCATCGCGGCGGCCATCGCCGGTGCGGATCCCGGGGACGTGGTGCTGATCCTCGGCCGCGGGCGACGCACGAACCTCGTCGACACGGCCGGGAACGCGGTCGGCCTGTCGGATGCGGAGATGGCCCGTGCGGTGCTTGCCGGCCCTCCGGCTCCATAGCAGCGCCGGAGGGCGTAAGGAGCAGCCTGGTGCGGGCCGTCCGCACCCGCATCCGGGGGGAGCCGCAAGCATGGCGTTCAGCGGCGCGATACCCTGTTTTCGCTTGGGGGCGAGGCCTGTCAACTCGCCCCCATCGCCGTTCCCGGATCGGTGCGGCGTCGTGTTTCCCAGCCGCAGGAGGCTCCCCAGCGTGTCCGAGGTCAGCGTGCCCACGAAGAACGAGAAGCTCGTCGCATGGGTCGACGAGGTCGCAGCCCTGACGCAGCCCGCCGCCATCCACTGGTGCGACGGCTCGGCCGAGGAGTACGACCGGCTCTGCCAGCTGCTTGTCGATGCGGGGACGTTCCGCAAGCTCGACGAGGCCAAGCGCCCCAACTCGTACCTGGGCCTGTCGGACCCGACCGACGTCGCCCGCGTCGAGGACCGCACCTTCATCTGCTCGGCCGACGAGGCCGACGCCGGCCCGACGAACAACTGGCGCGCGCCCGACGACATGCGCGCGACGCTGACGCCGCTGTTCGAGGGCTCGATGCGCGGCCGGACGATGTACGTCGTCCCGTTCTCGATGGGCCCGCTCGGCTCGGACAAGAGCTACATCGGCATCCAGCTCACCGACTCGGCCTACGTCGCGGTCTCGATGCGAATCATGACCAGGATGGGCGCCAAGGCGCTGGACGTGCTCGGCTCGGACGGCGAGTTCGTGCCCTGCCTGCATTCGGTCGGTGCGCCGCTGGAGCCCGGCCAGGCCGACGTCACCTGGCCGTGCAACACCGAGAAGTACATCGTGCACTTCCCGGAGACCCGCGAGATCTGGTCCTACGGCTCGGGCTACGGCGGCAACGCGCTGCTGGGCAAGAAGTGCTTCGCGCTGCGCATCGCCTCGGTGATGGCGCGCGACGAGGGCTGGATGGCCGAGCACATGCTCATCCTCAAGCTCACCCCGCCGAGCGGCGAGCCGCGTTACGTCACCGCCGCCTTCCCGAGCGCCTGCGGCAAGACCAACCTCGCGATGCTCACCCCCTCGATCCCGGGCTGGACCGTCGAGACCGTCGGCGACGACATCGCCTGGATGCGCTTCGGCGAGGACGGCCGGCTCTACGCGATCAACCCCGAGGCCGGCTTCTTCGGCGTCGCGCCGGGCACCGGCGAGGACACCAACGCCAACGCCGTGAAGACCTTCTACGGCAACAGCATCTTCACCAACGTCGCGCTGACCGACGACGGCGACGTGTGGTGGGAGGGCCTGACCGACGAGGCGCCCGCGCACCTCATCGACTGGAAGGGCAACGACTGGACCCCGTCCAGCGAGACCCCGGCCGCGCACCCGAACGCCCGCTTCACCACCCCGGCCGGGCAGTGCCCGACCATCGCGGCGGAGTGGGAGGACCCGAAGGGCGTCCCGATCTCGGCCATCTTGTTCGGTGGACGACGGGCGACCGCCGTACCGCTGGTCACCGAGTCGTTCACCTGGCAGCACGGCGTCTTTCTCGGCTCGACCGT
>JBKJRO010000024.1:0-13455 GCA_046594555.1 Solirubrobacteraceae bacterium | reverse complement strand
GCCGCTCTGCAGGGTGTTGACGACCCCGGTGAAGTTCGCGAACACGTTGCCGGTCGACGCGACGCCCGACGAGCCGATGAACGCCGTGTACTCGTTGAAGATGTTCGACGGACCCTGGTAGTAGCTGACGCGGAGCCGGAACGTGCCGTACGAGCTGAAGCGGTTGTAGCCGAAGTGGTACGTGTTCGTCGTCGTGTTCGTGAACGCCGGCTCGCCCGAGCCGGCGATGGAGGTCGACGCGTGGGCCGCGCCGGGGAGCGCGAGAACGAAGAGGACGACGAGCAGGACGCGACACGAACGCAGCACTGGGGCTCCTCGGTTGAAGGGCATGGATCGTACGCGAAAATCTGCGCCGACCTGCGCAGCGGTGGCTGCAGGCGTGCCACGTGCCGGGTGCAGATCTGGTGGTTCGCGGTCCGGCGGCGTACGGTGGCTCGGCCGGTTGCGGCCGCGCTGCCACCAGCCGGCGCCGAGCAGCACGATCGCTGGCGGGATCGTCGCCGGCAGCACGTCGTAGACGAGGAACAGCTGGTCCCAGCACAGCGACACGGCGACCAGCGCGATGGCGGCGCGCACCTGCGGGCCGTGCTCGGCCGCGAGGATCCCGCCGACGACCGCGGCCGCGAAGTAGTCGCCGTAGCCCAGGCCTGCAGCCCCGAACGACGAGGACTGCAGCTGCGGCAGCCCGGCGCCGGGCGAGGCGGCGACGAGGACGGCGTTCGGCTGCTGCAGGCTGCCGGAGAACACGAGGTACGCGTCAACCGCCGCCATCGCGACGATGCCCACCTTCAGCAGCGACAGCGGCGCGGCGCCGGCGAGCAGGCGCCCGAGCGTGATCGCCGACCCGGCGATCAGCACGACCATGGCGAGCTGCCCGGCCTGCTCGCCGGGCAGCGCCCAGGCCACGGCCAGCAGCGGCGCCGCGAGGACCGCGGCCCAGTGCCGCGCGCCGCGCGCCGCCCACCCGAGGGCCAGCGCGCAGCCCGGCGGCACGAGCAGCAGCGCGACCCAGGTGAGGACGTCGGCGGTGGTCGGGACCAGCGCGATCGCCCCGATCACGACGACGATCGACAGCGGCAGGACGAGCGCCCACGCGCCGGATCGCAGGCGCCCGGCCCACCGTGGCAGGCCGGCCGCGGGCAGCGCGACGCACGCCGCCTGGGCGACCGTCAGCACGAGGTTGTCGGCGGAGAACCACATGTCGCGCGGATGGTCGCAGCCGGTCGCCCGCGCCGTGCCGGGGCGTAACCCGGGCGGGGTGCGGGGGTTGAGGTCAACGACGATGACGGACTCCACCGACCGCCCCGGCGACGACACGTCGCTCGCATCGATGAAGGCGCAGGTCTACCTGGATCCGCGCCCGATCGAGGAGATCGCCGAGTACTACGACTGGCCGCTGACGCACCGGCCGGACTGGGTCTACACGGTCGTGCGCGTCATCACGACGCTCTACGTCCTGATCGTGCACCGCGAGACGTGCATCGACCGGCGCACCATCCCCAGGGACGGGCCGCTGATCTTCGCGCCCAACCACGCCTCGAACATCGACCACTTCTTCCTCGGCGCGTTCACGACGCGCTCGGTGCAGTTCATGGCCAAGTCCCAGCTGTACAAGGGCTGGTTCGCGTGGGTGATGAAGCACGGCGGCGTCTTCCCCGTGCGCCGCGGCCAGCAGGACGAGCGCTCGATCGCCGTCGCCCGGTCGATCCTGGAGCGCGGCGGGACGATCTGCACCTACTGCGAGGGCGGCCGCTCGCGCAGCGGGCACCTGGCCGAGGCCGCCAAGCCCGGCATCGGCCGCCTGGCGCTCCAGACCGGCGCCCCGGTGCTGCCGGCGGCCATCCTCGGCTCGCACCGCGTCCGCAACTGGAAGCGCCTGCGGTTCCCCAAGGTGACCGTCTGGTACGGCGAGCCGCTGCGGTTCGACATCGTCGAGCACCCGACCCGCGAGCAGCAGCAGGCGGTCGCGGACGAGATCTTCGCCCGCATCCGAGCGATGCACGAGGAGCTGTCGGTTCGCGGCGTGCGGGCGGTGCGGGCGGACCGCCGTGCTCACGCCCGCGCGTAGGAGACGTTGATCGCCTCGACGCGGGGCGTCAGCCGGCGGATCGGCCGGTCAGACCGTCGGAGCGCTCCACCGCACGACCGCGGTGTCGGCCGACGCGCACCCCGGAACGGAGCCGGTGACCCGCAGGGTGCCGGTCGCCTTGCCGAAGCCCCGCTTGAACGTGCCGGTCACGTGGACCTTCTGCCGGCCGCCGTTGAGCGACTCGGTCCCGCTGAAGGTCCGCCGGCTGGAGACCTTCATCGTGATCGTCAGCGGCCCGCTGACCGCCGTGGGAGCGTAGCCCTTGCACTGCGCCGGGATGTTGTGGAACTCGAAGCGCCGCACCTTGGGCTGCTTCCCGCGCGTCCGCTGCAGGCCGAACTCGACCCCGGCGCCGTTGCCGGACGCAGCTGGGCCGTTGTACTGCGTGCTGCTGGCGAAGGCCGCGGCGGACCAGATCAGGCAGACGACAAGACTCGCGATTCCCACTCGGAACGACATGCCCGACCTCCCGGCTCGGTTGACGCACGCCACGCTACAGCGCCCGGTGGGTCGGCGCGCGCGACTTCGCCGCTGCAGTTCTGCGACCGTTCGCGCATGCTCGTCATCTTCCATCCGGACGCCACCGAGGCGCAGATCGTCGCCGTCAGCGAGCGGGTCACCGCCACGGGCGCCGGCGCGCAGCGCGTGATCGGCGCCGAGCAGAACGTGATCGCCGTCATCGACGGCGACCGCGACCACCTGACCAGCCTGGAGCTCGACGCCGACCCGGGCGTGGACCGGGTCGTCGCCGTCTCGGCCCCGTACAAGCTCGCGCACAAGAACCTCCACGGCGCCGAGCCGAACGTCGTCGCCGTCAGCGGCGTCACGTTCGGCGGCCCGGCCGCGGAGTTCCGGCTGATCCTGGGGCCGTGCGCGGTCGAGTCGCAGGACCAGACGCTGGCCGCCGCCCGCGCCTGCGCGGGCGCCGGGGCGGACCTGCTGCGCGGCGGCGCGTTCAAGCCGCGCACCTCGCCCTACGCGTTCCAGGGCCTGGGCGTCGAGGGGCTGAAGATCCTGGCGCAGGCGCGTGAGGAGACCGGCCTGCCGGTCGTGACCGAGCTGACGGACCTGCGCAACATCGACGCCGTCCTGCAGTACGCCGACTGCGTGCAGGTCGGCGCGCGGAACATGCAGCACTTCCCGCTGCTGACCGAGCTCGGCCGCGCCGGGATCCCGGTGCTGCTCAAGCGCGCGATGGGCGCGTCGGTGGACGACCTGCTGCTCGCCGCCGAGTACATCCTGACCGAGGGCAACTCGCAGGTGATCCTCTGCGAGCGTGGGATTCACGCGGCCGCGACGCCGGCCCGCTCGTGCCTGGACCTGGCCGCGGTCACCGTGCTGAAGGAGCACACGCACCTGCCGGTGATCGTCGACCCCTCGCACGCCGCCGGGCGGCGCGCGCTGGTCGAGCCGCTGGCGCTCGCCGCGGCGGCCTGCGGTGCCGACGGCCTGATCGTCGAGTGCCACCCCGACCCCTCGCACGCCCGCTGCGACGGGCCCCAGCAGCTCACGCTCGACACGCTGGACGGCTTCTGCGCTCGCGTGCGGGCGGTCGCGGCCGCCGCCGCGTAACGCGGGCGCCTCCTCCTCCAGCCGGCGACGAGGCGACCGCCCCGACCAGCGGCGCCGCGGCGCGCGCCCGGGCCGGCATCATCCATCGGGTCCCAGGCCACGGCCGCGACGACGCTTGTCGAGCGCATCCGTCAGCAGTACCGCAGGCGCCGCCAGCAGCGCCACCGCGGCGCCGGCCAGCGTCGGGGGCGCCTGATCCAGGATGCCGGCGAGCGGCGCGATGAACAGGCAGCCCGCCAGCGCCAGGAGCATCGTCGCGACCGCGCCGACCAGCAGGCGGTTGCGGTGGCGGTGCAGGCGCCAGGGGACCTCGGTGGCGCTGCGACAGGCGAACGCGTTCGCGGCCTGGCCGATGACCACGGCGCTGAACGCCGCGCCCGATGCCGCGAGCAGCGTGCCGCCCTCGGGGAACGCATCGCCGGGACGCCACCCCGCCGCCAGGAACGTCGCGAAGAAGGCGGACATCTCGACGACTGCCTCCGTCGGGCCCAGGACGCCGAACGCCCGGCGCAGGACGAGGCGGTCCAGCAGCGCGCCGCGCACCGGTGGTCGGCCGAGGGCCCGCGAGCCGGGCGGCTCCGCGCCGAGCGCCGCAGCGGGCGCCAGGTCGGTGCCGATGTCCAGGGAGAGAACCTGCAGCACCCCGATCGCCAGTGGCACATTGCCGGCCGACAGCGCCCAGACGACGAACGGCGTGAGTTCGGCGACGTTGTCGGTCAGGTGGTAGGTGAGAAAGCGCTGGATGTTCGAGAACGTCGAGCGGCCCTGCTCGATCGCCGCGACGATCGTCGCGAAGTCATCGTCGAGCAGGACCAGGTCGGCGGCATCGCGCGCGACGTCCGTGCCGGACCGGCCCATCGCCACCCCGATGTCCGCCTCCTGCAGGGCGGGGCCGTCGTTCACGCCGTCGCCCGTCATCGCCACGACGTGGCCGCGGGCGCGCAGCGCCCGGGCGATCCGCAGCTTCTGCTCGGGCGAGATGCGCGCGAGCACCAGGCCGTCGTGATCGAGGAGTTCGCCGAGGAGCCCGTCGTCCTCGGGGAGGTCGTCGCCGGTGAGGAGCGGGGAGTCCGCGTCGCTGAGCCCGACCTCGCGCGCGATCGCCACCGCGGTCCTCGGATGGTCCCCGGTCACCATGGCGACGCGCACCCCGGCGCGGCGCACCCCGGCGATCGCAGCAGCCACCTCCGGCCGGGGCGGGTCCTCGAAGCCGACGAGGCCGAGCAGCTCGACGCCGCGTTCCGCCTCCCCGGCCACCGTCGGCACCGGCTCACCCGGAGCCAGCGACCGCGCGGCGACGGCCAGGACGCGCAGCCCGCGATCGGCCAGCGCCTCGAGCGCAGCGTCGACACCCGCGCACCCCCCGGGGTCGCACAGCGGCAGCACCGCATCCGGAGCGCCCTTGACGAACACGCGGCCGTCCGCGACCAGCGACATCCGCCGCCGGCGCGGATCGAACGGGAAGCGCCGCGCGGCCGGGTCGGCGTGCGAGTGGGCCGGCCCCTCGACCCCGAGCCGCCGCGCGAACGCGTCGAGCGCCGCCTCCATCGGGTCGCCGTGCGCGATCCACCGATCGTCGTGCTGCACGGCGCGGCCGGTCGAGCAGCGCACGCCCGCCACGGCGAGGTCGCGCAGCGCCGGGAGCAGCGCGTCGTCGGCGGCGACGTCCGCTGTCGGGCCGTAGCCGCGACCCTGCACTCGCGCCGTCCCGCCGGGCGTCCAGACCTCCACCACCGCCATCTCGTTCTGCGTCAGCGTCCCGGTCTTGTCGGTGCACACGAACGTCGTCGATCCGAGCGTCTCGACCGATTCCAGGCGCCGCACCAGCCCCTGACGCGCAGCGAGTCGCTGCGCTCCGACGGCGAGCGACAGCGTCACGGTCGGCAGGAGCCCCTCCGGGACCAGCGCGACGGTGACGCCGATCGCGAAGACGAACCCGTCGCTGGGGTCGATCCCGACCGCGAGCGCGAGCGCGAAGAACACGACGCCGACCCCGACCGCGACGCTCGCGATCACGCGGACGACGCGGCGCAGCTCGCGGGCCAGCGGGCCCGGCGGGCGATGGGCCTGCTGCGTCAGGGACGCGATGCCGGCCAGCCTGGTGTCGGCGCCCGTCGCGACGACCGTCGCCGCGGCGTCGCCCTCGACGACGAACGTCCCAGCCGCCAGTGACGCGCCGTCGTCGACGACCTCCGGCACGCTCTCGCCGGTCAGCAGCGATGAATCGACCGACAGGCTGTGCGTGCTGAGCGTCAGCAGGTCGGCGCAGATCCGGTCGCCGCTCTCGAGCAGCACCAGGTCACCGACTACCAGGCCGGCCGCGTCGAGTTCGAGCGGGCGGCCGTCGCGCACGACCCGCGCGCGGAGCGGCAGCAGGCTGCGCAGCCGCTCGGCGGCGCGCTCGGCCCGGTACTCCTGGATGAACGCGAAGACCCCGTTGACCAGGACCACGACGATGATCGCCACGCCGAGCGCGGGCAGCCCGGCGACGAACGCCAGACCCGCGGCCGCCCACAACATCACCGCGAAGAAGTGGACCATCTGCGCGGCCAGCCGTCGCCACGACGAGGGCGGCTTCTGGACCGGCATGAGGTTCGGCCCGTCGGCGGCCAGACGCGCGCGGGCCTCGCCGCTGGTCAGGCCTTCGCGGCTCGCGACGTCGATGCTCACACCGTCCGTGTCCGCCCTGGATCAGGGTCGCATGCGAGCACGCGCCGGCCCACCGTCCGTCAGCGCCCCGCCAGGCCCGCCGCAGGGGGCAGCCGGGCAGCGCGCCACGCCGGGTAGAGCCCGCCGACCACGCCGATCGAGACGCCGATCAGGACGCCGGTGACGAGCACCGACGCGGACAGCACCGGGCTGACGAACGTCGACACGCCGAGCGCGCGCACCAGGAGCCGTGAGCCGACTGCCCCGAACAGCAGCCCGACCCCGGCGCCGAGGAGGCTGATCGCGACGCCCTCCACGAGCACGAGCCCGGCGACCTGCGGCCCGCTCCAGCCGACGGCCGTCATCACCGCGAACTCGCCGCGCCGCTCGATGACCGACAGGAGCATCGTGTTCGCGACGCTGATGCCGCCGATGATCAGCGCGAGGACGACGATGACGAGCGCGGCCTTGGAGATGAGCGTCCCGTTCGCGCCCGCGCGCGCGGCGTCGTCGGGACTGCCGATGGCGGTGAGCCCGGTCACGCGGCGGGCGATGGCCTTCTCGGCGTCCCTCGTGCGGACGCCCGGATCCAGCACGATCGGGATCGTCGTGGCCTCATCCCCGCGCCGGGCGATGCGCTGGGCGTCACGCAGCGAGATGGCCGCCCCCTGGTCCTGGAACAGGATCCCCGTGTGGTAGGTGCCCGTCACGCGGAACCGGCGCCCGGCGATCCGCAGCGACGATCCGGGGCGCAGGTCCAGCCGGCGGGCGAGCCCGTCGCCCACGGCGACCTCCCCCGTCGCGGCGGCGGGGCCGCCGGTCAGGAAGACGAGGCGCCGGGCGACGAACCCCGTGCGCTCGAGGCCGAAGACGACGGCGCCGGTGTCCCGCGGGACCTTCTCGATCAGCAGCATGACCGGCGTCGCGTCCTTCACGCCCGGGACCGCGCGCAGGCGCGCCACGAGCGAGGTGGGAAGCACCGACGCGGTCGGGTCGGCGACGTCCTTCTGGAAGATCCCGAGGTCCCCGGCCCCGAGGCGGACGAGGCCGCCCGCGGTCTCCTTGAGCCCCGCGCTGACGCCGAGCAGCGCGACGATCGTCGCCACGCCGACCGCCGTCCCCAGCGCCGAGAGCAGCGTCCGGGCCGGGCGCCGGACCAGGGTCGCCCAGACGATGCGAATCATGCGGTGCCCCCGGCCGCGGGGACGCGCAGCTCGCTGACGCGCCCGCGGTCCAGCTTCAGCGTCCACGTCGCGCGCCGCACGAGCGCGTCGTCGTAGGTGACGGCGAGCATCGTCATCCCGCGCTCGCGCCGCAGCTCGTCGAGGATCGCGAGCATCCGCTCGGACGTCGCCTCGTCGAGCGCGGCGGTCGGCTCGTCGGCGAGCAGCAGCCGGGGCCTGTGCACGAGCGCACGCGCGAGCGCGACGCGCTGGCGCTCCCCGCCCGAGAGCTCCGCCGGAGCGGCACCCTCGCGGCCCGCGAGCCCGACCCGCTCGAGCAGCTCGCGCGCCCGGCGCGCGCGACGGCCGTGCCCGACGCCGGCCGCGATCAGCGGCAGTTCGACGTTGGCCTGGACCGTGATGCCCGGCAGCAGGTGGTGCGACTGGAAGACGAACCCGACCGTCGTGCGCCGGTACATCACCGGGTGCTGCAGCGCGCTGACCTCGACCCCGTCGACCAGGACCCGGCCGGCGTCGGGCCGGTCGAGGCTGCCGATGATGTTCAGCAGGGTGCTCTTGCCGGACCCCGAGGACCCGCGCAGCGCGACGAGGTCGCCGGGCGCCATCGTGAAGCTCACGCCGTCGAGCACCGTGTGCGCACCGAACGAGCGCCGCACGTCCTCGACCACCACCTCGGCCCCGCCGCCCGGCATCGGCCGAACCTACCGCGTGACCTGGACCCAGTAGTCCAGCCGGCGCGTCCCGTACCGGCCGGAGATGACCGCGCGGAAGGTCAGCCGGACGCCCGCCGCGCGGGCGGGCCAGACGAACCCGCGGTCGGTGTAGTGACCGGTGAAGCGGTATCCCGACGACTTCAGCGAGCCGGGATTCTGGCGCGAGACGACCTTGCCGCCGAACAGGTACTCGTAGCGCAGGCGCACCCGCGTCGGCCGGCCGCGATACGTGGCGGTGAAGCTCACGGGCCAGGCCCGGTCGGCCCTGGGGTGGTGTGTGGGAGCGCGCAGCGTGACGCGGAACGCGCTCGCGGCGCCGGCCTGCGCGATCGCGGGCCCGGTGGCGACGCCGGCGACGCCGGCGACGGCGACCAGCAGCGCGGCGGCGCGCCGTGAGAACGATCGGTCAGGGCGAATCAGGACGATGCGGCGAGCGTAGGGACTCCGCGGGCGCCCGGCGAGCGTGGTGGCCACCGCGCCGTGCCCGTAGATGTCCGCACGGGCCTCAGCGGGGCGGCTGGGCCGGGGCCGCGTCCGGGCCCTCGATCGAGATCCGCGGGAGCCGCCGGTCGATCCACCCCGGGAGCCACCAGCTGGCCTTCCCGAAGAGGAACATCAGCGACGGCACGAGGAACAGGCGGATCACGAACGCGTCGAAGAACACCGCCGCCGACAGGCCCAGCCCGAAGAGCTTGATCACGCGGTCGTCGCCGAGCATGAACGACGCGAAGACGCTGATCATGATGATCGCCGCCGCCGTGATGACGCGCCCGGTCAGGGCCAGCCCGTGGCGCACCGAGAAGCTCGCGTCGCCGGTCCGCTCCCACTCCTCGTGCATCCGCGTGACGAGGAAGACCTCGTAGTCCATCGACAGGCCGAAGACGATCGCGAACAGGAACACCGGGAAGAACGACTCGACCGGGCCGGTGGTGTCGACCCCGATGAGCGACCCGAGGTGGCCGTCCTGGAAGACCCAGGTGATGACGCCGAGCGCCCCGGCGATGCTCAGCACGTTGAGGAACCCGGCCTTCAGCGGGATCAGCAGCGAGCGGAAGACGATCGCGAGCAGCAGCAGCGACAGGCCGACGACGATCAGGACGAACGCCGGGAGCTTGGCCGACAGCGCCGCGCTGAGGTCGGCCTGCGTCGCGGTGGCGCCGCCGATGCTGACGTCCAGCCCGCGGGCCGCGGCGACCGGCGGGATCACGCGGTCGCGCAGGCGGTCCAGGAGCCGCTGCGTGGCGGGATCCTGCGGCTTGGTCGCCGGGAACAGCTGGAGCGTCGCCGTGTCGCCGGCCGGGTTCAGCCGCGGCGCCGAGACGGCCGCCACGCCGCGCTCCGCCCGCAGCGTCGCGCGCAGGCGTTCCAGGCCCGTGCTCGCGCCGCCGCTGCGCGTGGTCTGCGCGACGACGAGGAACGGCCCGTTGAACCCGGGCCCGAAGCCCTCCGACAGCTGGTCGTAGGCCTTGCGGGTGGTCTTGCCGGGCGCGTCGTTGCCGGCGTCGCCGAACCCCAGGTTCATGCCCAGCGCGGGCGACGCGATCAGCAGCATCAGCAGCAGCGCGGCGGTGGCGAACACGACCGGGCGGCGCTCGACGGCGTGGCTGAGGCGCACCCACCCGCGCGGTTCGCGGTCCAGGTCGGGGAGCGAGGCGGGCCTGATCCGGTGGCCGAACGCACCGAGCAGCGCCGGCAGCATCGTCAGCGAGCCGATCATCGTCAGCGCGACGGCCAGCGCGGCGGCGATCGCCGGCCCGTTGAGGAATCCGACGCCGAGCACCAGCATGCCCAGGAGCGCGATGACGACCGTCGTCCCGGCGAACAGGACCGAGCGTCCGGCGGTGTCCATCGCAGTGAGCGTCGCCGCGCGCACCTCGGCGCCGTGCGCCCGCTCGCCGCGGAAGCGGTTGATGATCAGCAGCGCGTAGTCGATGCCGACGCCGAGCGCGATCATCACCGCCAGCTGCGGCGCGAAGTCGGCGATCGACATCACGGCCGTCGCCGCGGTCGTCAGCAGCGTCGCGAGGATGATCGCCGCGAACGCGACGGTCAGCGGCATGAGCATCGCGCCGAAGGAGCCGAGCACGAACACGAGGACGACGATCGCGACGACGACGCCGATCGCCTCGGTCGCCGACTGCTGCGGGCGCTGGGCCTCCTCGATCGCCTGGCCGCCGAGATTCACCTGCAGCTCCGCCGTCGCCCCCGCCCGCGCAGTGTCGATCACACGCTGGACGTCGGCGACGTCGACCTCGTTGGCGGCCTTGGCGAACTGCACGGTCGCGAACGCGGTCCGCCCGTCCCGGCTGATCGCGCCCGCGCCGCGGCCGGCGTACGGGCTCTGGACGCCGACGACGCCGGGCAGGCCCTGCACGCTGCGCACGACCTGCCGCACCCGTGCGCGCTGCGCCGGATCGCGCAGCGTCCCGGCATCCGCGCGGAAGACGATGCGGCTGGCATCGCCGGCCTGCTGGGGGTAGCGCTGCTCCAGCAGGTCGCGCGCGCGCTGGGACTCGGCGCCGCTCAGGTGGAAGTCGTTGGAGTAGGTGCCGCCCGCCAGCGCGGCGAGCGCCCCGGCCCCGGCGATCGCGAGGACCCAGAGGACGGCGACGAGCCGGCGGCGATCATGGGACCACTGGGCGACGCGCCGCATTGCCGTCGAGCATAGGGTCGCCGGGCGGCGGCCCCGGGCAGGCGGCCAGTACGGGTGGCCGCAAGTTCTGTGCGAAATCGGCGAGCGGATCGTCGTGGCTGACGGTGCGCGCGAGTGCAGCGCGTGCCGGTGGCACGTGCAAGCTCGTGCGTGCCGTCAGACGCGGCGAGGCGCCGACGACACGCATGGAACTTCCGGCCGCGCGTACTAGCGCGGCGTGAAGGCCGGGCAGGGCAGGGCGACGGTCTTCGTGCTCGTCAGCCCGTTCTCGAACAGGTAGTAGGCCAGGAACGAGAGGCTCCCGGACGCCGGGCACTTCGGCTGCGTGATCCAGAACAGCGTCGTCCTGGTCACCTTGCGCTTGATGCACCTGCCGCGCCGCTTCTTCAGGCAGGTCACCCTGCTCCTGACGGTCGACAGGCCCGACGTCGTGACCGTGAGCTCCGAGATGCTGATCTTCAGCCCGCCGATCGGCCCCGACGGCAGCGACATGCGATAGCCGTACAGGCCGTCCGGGGTCGGGTCGTTGAAGATGTTCGTGTTGAACACGCTGCGGTTGCCGGCGACCGCGGGGTTGTCGCGCACGACGGCGGCCGTCTCGTCGGGCGCGGCGACGATGCCGAACGAGGCGATCGCGCCCGGCTCGGTGCCGCGGGCGAGGAACATCGCGACGGTCGCCGGGATCGGGTCCTTGAAGTAGGGCCGGGCGTCGATGGTCGTCCGGCCGCTCCCGACCTGCGCGCGGATGCACGTCTCGAAGTTCGCGATCTCGTCCGGCTCGAGCTTGCCGCGGACCCGCCCGAGCGTGGCCTTCAGGTCCTTCACCTGCGCGGTGAACGTGACGTCGCTCTCGGGCACCTTGATCAGCGCGGCGCGCAGGACGTCGACGTCGCAGCGATAGGCCTTCCCGAGGAACGCCCCGCGCAGCGCGACCCCGAGCGGCAGCCGCAGGTAGTTCTCGGACACCTGCGGCGGCTGACCGCCGGTGGTGTCGTAGGACCGCGACGTGAAGACGAGCGAGTAGCGGCCGTCGGCCTTGACGTTCCTGAGCTGGAAGCTGAACTCCTGGACCGGCTCAGCGGACGCCGCGCCGGCGAGGACGAGCACGGCGAGCATGCTGCTGGCGACCAGGAACCGCTTCACGGGGCATCTCCTTCTGCGGGAGGGAACTCGGGCGACTGCGCGAAAGAGTCTCGCATGACGACAGCCCGGCCCGCGCCGGCCGACGCTGCGCGCGCTGCGCGCGCCTGAGAACCGGGCGGGACCCGGATGCGGTGGATCGCGCGATGCTCCATCCGGTACCGGTGGCCGGTGCTCGCGGTCTGGGCGATCGTGCTGGCCGCGGGCCTCGTCGTCGCCGGCGGTGCGCGTGACCACCTGCGCGGGACCGACCTGCGGATCCCGGGGACCACGGCCGATCGCGCCGCGGCCCTGACCGAGCGCCAGTTCGGCAGCACGATCAGCATCGCGGTCCTGCTCAAGGGCCCGCCGAAGGTCCTCGAGCGGCGCGGACCGGGCATCGTGCGCCGCCTGCAGCGCATCGACGGCGTCACGGTGCTCAGCCCCTGGGGCATCGGCGGCGCGCGGACGCTGCGCGAACCCGCCGGCCAGGCGATGCTGACGCTGCAGGTCGCCAAGCCGTTCCAGCAGATCTCCGACGAGACGACCCCGGCCGTCGAGCGCGAACTGGGTCGCGCGGTGCATGCCCCGCTGCGGTCGGAGGTGACCGGCCTGGCGCCGCTCGTGCGCGGGATCAACCAGGCGACGCTCGACGCCATCGACCGCGGCGAGCGCATCGCCCTGCCGATCCTGCTGATGCTCCTGCTGCTGATCTTCCGCAGCCCGATCGCGGCGCTCGTCCCGGCGGTCTGCGGCGTCGTCGTCACGACGCTGGGGACCGCGATCATGGGCCAGCTGGGCCGCTCGGTCGCGATCGACGCGATCGCGCTGAACATCGTGGCGATGATCGGCCTCGCACTCGGCGTCGACTACTCGCTGCTGATCGTCTCGCGGTTCCGCGAGGAACTGGCGCGCGGTGCCCCGAAGGACGAGGCGCTCGAGGTGGCGCTCGCCCGCGCCGGGCGAACGGTGCTGTTCGCGGGCGGCGCGCTGGTCGCGGGCATGCTCGGCGCCCTGGTCCTCGCGCCCGGGGGCCTGCTGGTCTCGACGACGATCGGCGTGATCGTCGCGGCGGTCGTCGCGGTGCTCGCCGCGCTGTTCCTCATTCCGGCGGGCCTCGGGGTGCTCGGCACGAACGTCAACCGCTGGCAGTTCGCGCGCGCGAAGCCGAGCCGGGCGGCGCGGCTCTCGATGCGCATGATCCGCCGGCCGCTGATCGCGGCCCTCGCGATGCTGCCGCTGCTCGCGCTGTCGGCCGTCGCGCTGGGGCTCGAGACGGGTCCGCCGAGCGTCCGGAACATCCCGCCGGCCAACGCGGCCAGGGTCAGCTACGAGGCCTTCCAGCGCGACCGCGGCGCCGGCTGGTCGACGCCGTACGAGATCACCTTCCACACGCCCGGGCCGATCACGCCCCGCAGGCGGCTGCGCGCCCTCCAGCGCTTCCAGGACCGCGTCGGGCGCCGGCCGCGGGTCGAC